>NZ_JBMDWJ010000186.1:0-33707 GCF_048595215.1 Siphonobacter sp. | reverse complement strand
TATGAATTTCCCCGAATACAAAAACCTCGATTATGCCGCTGTTGCCGACGAAATCCGGCAGTTCTGGAAAGAGAACCGGATTTTCGAGCAATCCATTGAACTGCGGGAAGGAAAGCCCAGCTTTACATTTTACGAAGGACCCCCGTCGGCCAATGGTACGCCGGGTATCCACCACGTGATGGCTCGGTCGATTAAAGATATTTTCTGTCGCTACCAAACCCTCAAAGGTCGCCAGGTTAAACGGAAAGGTGGCTGGGATACGCACGGTCTGCCCATTGAGTTACAGGTGGAAAAAGAGCTGGGTATCACCAAAGAAGACATCGGTAAGAAAATCAGTGTAGAGGAATACAACCGCAAGTGCCGGGAAACGGTCATGCGGTATACGGACCAGTGGAATGACCTGACCGAAAAAATGGGGTACTGGGTCGATCTGGACAGTCCGTACGTGACCTACCATAACGAATACATTGAGAGCGTCTGGCATTTGCTCAAGCAATTGCATAACCAAGGGCTGCTCTATAAAGGATATACGATTCAACCCTACTCGCCAGCGGCGGGTACGGGTCTGAGTTCGCATGAGCTGAACCAGCCGGGTACGTACAAGGAAATCAAGGACGTATCCATCGTCGCTCAGTTTAAAGTAAAACTGACCGGAAAATCGGGTTACTTGTTCGATACGGCGGATAGCGATGATGTCTACATCCTGGCCTGGACAACCACGCCCTGGACGCTGCCTTCCAACGCGGCCCTGACGGTGGGTAAAAACATTAACTACCAGTTAATCCAGACGTATAACCCGTATACGCATCTGCCGATCAACGTCATTATTGCGAAAGATCGGGTGAGTGCCTATTTCCCCGAAAAAGGAAAAGACGGTGATTTGCTGGCCTATCAGCCGGGGGATAAACTCATTCCCTGGAAAGTCCTGATGGATTTGAAAGGCGAACACCTAGAAGGCATTGAGTACGAACAACTAATGCCTTACGTAGAACCCGAGAGTCCCGCGTTCCGCGTCATCATGGGTGATTTCGTTACGACGGAAGATGGCACGGGCGTGGTACATACAGCTCCTACCTTTGGAGCGGACGATTTTCGGGTATCGCAGCAAAACGGTATCCCGCCGATTATGGTCAAAGATGAAACCGGCAAGGACGTACCCCTCGTGGATAAACGAGGTCGTTTCGTGGCTGAGGTGACGGATTTTGCGGGTGAGTTTGTGAAAGAACAATACCTGTCCGACGAACAGAAAGAAGCCGAACGCGAAAAGCAGGGCCGCGACAAATACCTGTCGGTGGATGAACGCATCGGTATTTTGTTGAAAACGGAAAACAAAGCCTTTAACGTTCAGAAGTTTGACCACACCTACCCACATTGCTGGCGGACGGACAAGCCCGTACTGTATTACCCGCTTGATAGCTGGTTTATCCGCACGACGGCGAAAAAAGACGAACTGGTCGCTCTCAATAAAACCATCAACTGGAAACCCGAAAGCACGGGTACGGGTCGTTTCGGCAACTGGCTGGAAAACCTGGTCGACTGGAACCTGAGCCGGAGCCGCTACTGGGGTACGCCGCTGCCCATCTGGCGGAGCGAAGACGGGGAAGAAGTTTGTATTGGCTCGATTGCCGAGTTAAAAGCCGCCCTGGAGCATTCCCTGAAATCCGACAGCCTGAGTGCGGAACAACAGACCGCCAACGAAGGCTATCTGGCTAAAGTAGGTACGGGCGAATTTGATCTGCACCGACCCTACGTGGACGACATCTTCCTGGTATCGGCCTCTGGTAAAGTCATGTACCGCGAGTCCGATTTGATTGACGTATGGTTCGATTCAGGAGCGATGCCCTATGCTCAGTGGCATTACCCCTTCGAAAATCAGGATATCTTCGAAAAAAGCTACCCTGCCGATTTTATCTCCGAAGGCGTGGATCAAACCCGGGGCTGGTTCTTTACGTTGCATGCCATTTCAGGCATGCTCAATAACTCGGTAGCGTTCAAAAACGTCGTGTCAACGGGTCTGGTACTCGATAAGGACGGCGAGAAAATGTCGAAGCGGAAAGGCAACGTCGTGAATCCGTTCGAAGCTCTGGCCAAGTACGGCACGGACCCGATTCGCTGGTACATGATTACCAACTCGAACCCTTGGGACAACCTGCGTTTTAATCTGGAAGGCGTTACCGAAGTTCGGAACAAATTCTTCGGTACGCTGACGAATACGTATAACTTCTTTGCTCTGTACGCCAACCTCGACGGCTATACGCTGGACGAAAACAACCGCGTGCCGTACGAGCAATTGAGCGAAATGGACCGCTGGATTCTTTCAAAACTCCATTCGCTCATCAAAGATGTAGACGGCTTCTACGCCGACTATGAGCCGACAAAAGCGGGTCGGGCCATTCAGGAGTTTGTATCCGATCATTTGTCGAACTGGTACGTGCGTCTGTCACGCCGACGTTTCTGGAAAGGTGAACTGACCGCTGACAAACGGGCGGCGTTCGAAACCTTGCAGGAGTGTCTGCTGAAAGTATCGCAGCTGATGTCACCGATTGCCCCGTTCTACGCGGACTGGCTGTACCGTAACCTGACGGAAGGCGTTCGTGAAGCGGCCGTAGCCAGTGGTTCGGCCCTGCAGTATCCTTCCGTACACCTGACGGACCTACAGGCGGCGAATCAGCAGTATATTGATCTGGAGCTTGAAGCTTCGATGGAATTGGCTCAGCGGGTTTCGTCGCTGGTACACTCCATCCGGAAAGTCAATAAAATCAAGGTACGGCAACCCCTTTCGCGGGTACTAGTACCCGTACTCAACGAATTCACGAAACAGCGGCTGGCCCGGGTTGAGGAACTCATCAAGGCCGAGGTGAACGTAAAGTCGGTCGAGTTACTCGATGATGCTTCTGGTGTACTGAATAAAAAGGTGAAGCCAAACTTCAAAGCGTTGGGTCCCAAATTTGGTCCAAAAATGAAGGAAGTAGCTGCCGGTATTCAGGCTATGACCACGAGCGATATTGCCGAGCTGGAAAAAGCCGGTACGTTGACCGTAGGCGGTACGCATGAAATCACGTTGAGCGACGTAGAAATTCTGACGGAAGATCTGCCCGGCTTCCTGACCGCTCAGGAAAACGGCCTGACGGTAGCTCTGGATGTAAGCATCTCGGAAGAACTTCGGTACGAAGGAATCGCCCGTGAGTTTGTCAATCGTATTCAGAACCTTCGCAAAGACAGTGGTTTCGAAGTAGCCGATAAGATTGCCATATCGGTGACTACGACTGAAGCATTGGTGAAAACGGCTTTGGAAACGAATCGCGAATACATCTGCACCGAAGTACAGGCCCTGAGTCTGAATCTACTCGATACGCTGGCCGATAGTGTAGCCGTCGAACTGGATGAAGCGGAATTGGGTGTGAAAGTAGAAGTCGTAGGATAAGGACGAATCATTGGTATATACTCGAACGCTGGTAAGGCTCCTGCCTTGCCAGCGTTTTTTTTATAGTTTGTAAAAATAATTGACATACTATTTTGTCATAAAGTAAAGAAAACTTTACATTTAGTAAAAATTAGTTTCCACTCTACTAACGGATCTATTACCTATGAAACCGAGATTTCTTTTTCCGCATTGGGCCAAGGCTTTAGGCTGGGGCCTGACTTTTTGCTTTTTGATTCTGGGGATTATATACATGTTTCGAGAGACCTATTTCCCGAATCTGGAAAAGTCGGTTGACTGGCTTACGATTAACATTCCTCAGAAATTGACCTGGGACTCGGAGCTTTTGGGTACTACGGAAAATAACCTGCTGGATGAAATCATCACGGTAGGGCTGACCCTCGGCCTTGTGCTGGGGGCTTTCTCCAAAGAACGGAAAGAAGATGAATGGGTGGCTCAGGTACGGCTCGAATCCCTGCAGTGGGGCGTCATGATTAATGCGTTGCTGATCATTCTGGCCACCCTGCTGGTATACAATGGAGCCTATCTGAGTATTTTGATTTACAACGTTTTTACGGCTTTGGCTTTCTTTGTCATCCGGTTTAACTGGATCTTATACATTAAACCCCTGCTATTCAGACGTAACATGATGCCCCTCGTATAGGCGTTGCGTTCATTACCGGGAGAATCAAGAAGCTTATGAAAAACACCATTCGTGTCGAGCGGGCAATCAAAGACATTACGCAGGCTACGCTGGCCGAAGCCGTGCAGGTGTCCCGCCAGACGATCAATGCCATTGAGGCGAACAAGTACGTACCCTCTACGGTACTGGCCCTTAAAATTGCCCGTTACTTCGAAAAGCCGCTGGAAAGTATCTTTGAACTGGAAGCAGAAGACTAGGTCACGTATATACAAGTAAAAGGGGTACTTCCCTGAAATGACAGAGAAGTACCCGCTTACTAGATCTTATAAGTAACTATTGCTTTGGTTTGGTATCGCCTGGAGGGAGTCGTACGTACGGTTTGGCGAAGTTGCTTCATCCGTAACGAATGTCGGTAAAGTCTGGATAAGGTAGGTCTGGGTATAAAAACGGGACTGGTAACTTTTTTACGTTTTCTTCGCTTTCGATCAACCCACTGTACCACGAAGGCAATGCAAAGAATCAGAATAATTCGGAGGGTTTCTTCGGACATATAGCGTGGGTATTAGGAGTTAGCATCCCTGTTTCGTAATAACGGTAATCACCGTACGCCAGAGGATATAGGCTTCCAACCGAATGCTCCAGTGCTTGATGTAATAAAGGTCATACATGAGTTTATGACGAGCATCTTTTACGCCTGCTCCGTACGGATAACAGATCTGGGCGTAACCTGTAATGCCCGGTTTCACCTGATGCCGGGTTTGGTAATGCGGAATCTGATCTTCGAACGAAGTGGTAAATACCTTACGTTCCGGACGAGGACCTACCAACGACATTTCACCCTTGAGTACGTTCAGAAACTGGGGTAATTCATCCAGTCGAATTTTTCGCATGAACGCTCCAAAAGGGAAGGTACGACGATCCTTTTTACTGGAGAAGGCCGCTCCGGCTACCTCGGCATCCAGTCGCATGGAGCGAAACTTGACGCAGTGAAACTCCTGATCCTGTCGTCCGACGCGGGCTTGCCGGTAGAAAATAGGTCCCGGTGACTGTTGTTTAATTCGAAGAGCACACCAGACCCAGAACGGAGAGGTAACCAACAAAAAGACGATCGATGAGAGTACGTCCAATCCTTTCTTCAAACCGCGAACCCCAGGTCTAAAAACGGGTAAATCGTTCGTAAACGTGCGTTCGTGGGCGTTTTGAGCAATGTACACTTTCCCCAGCATCTGTTCACAGAAATCATTGATGGTACTGACTCGAATCATCTTACTCTGTTTGACCATAAACTGGTAAACCTGATGGTGCTGCTGATCGTACTGTGGATTAGCCACCAAATGAATCAAGGCGTATTTATTCAGAATGGGGTAAAGAACCACATTCAACAAATACTCATCATCCGTATGCCGAGGCACCAGAATGATTTCTTCGTATTGGGGTAAAAGGCGTTTATAATCCCGTTTGGTTAAAAAGTAATCATAACCCGTAATCAATAATAAGCCTTTGCCTGTACGATTTCCCTTACGCAGTCGATGAATAACCCGACGGGAGGGAGCCGAAATAACAGATGAGGGAAGCATAAAATGACTCATACGTATGGGGTTGGATAGTAAATGAGTAGTTACCATCAAGGATGGCTTCTATCGCAGTCTGAATCTACCGCTGGCAGAAGTCTAGCTCTGCCAGCGGTAGGTATATCCTACACTAGTACTTATTGCTTAATCACTTTGTAGGTTTCCATCGAACCGTTCTTGAACTGGAAACGGACCAGGTAGAGACCCTTGGTCAGACTGCTGACTTTGACCTGGGCGGCGGGAGTCGCACTTTCGTAAACCGCCTTGCCCGTCGAAGACAGAATCTGCACGTTCTGCACCTTGCTGGCATCCTTCACATCCAGGGTCAGGTAATCCACCGCCGGATTCGGGTATACGTTGGCTTGCAGACCTCGCTCGAAGGACAGACTCTGTGATCGCGACAGCTCGGTGTGGCCATCGAAGTCCACCATCCGCAAGCGGTAGTAATTCAGACCGTTGGCTGGGTCGGTGTCCAGGTAGCTGTAGCGTTGCTCGGTGGTGCTGTTGCCCACCGCCGCTACTGAACCCAGGTTCCGCCAGCTACGGCCATCCAGACTATGCTCCACTTCGAAGCTTTTGGTGTTCTTTTCCTGAATCGTCACCCAGCTGAGCTGAGCACTTAGGCCTTCTTTCTTCGCGGTAAAGCTGGCCAGCGTAACCGGGGTTGGGGCATCCACGACTGCAATGCCCGTCGTGGAATTATCGTTGGCCGGGTTGTTGCGGGGGGGCTGGGGACCTTGAAAGCCCAGCGTACCCGTGATGGTCTCCAGGGTGCCTACACTAACCGCTTTGATCTGAATCCGATACGAAACACATTCGGGGTTCGGTAAAGCGGGCTGGTAGAGCATCATGAGCGATGTCGTACTCTGATCCAGGATCTGAAAGTTCGTTAAAGGACTCCCATCCCCATTGGTCACGCCCGTAATTTCAACCAGGGAGGGCAGGGAAACCAGCGGTCGCAATCGATTGGTAGGGGCACTGACGGGGGAGGCATCCTGATTACAGATTTCGACAAGAACGTAGCCGGATTCGCCAATCGTCAGTTGGGCAGGCACACTTAAGACGTTAATGCTGACATCCTGAGCCTGAGCTTTGGAAAACACCAGCACAAAGGCCAGTGCTAGCAGAGATAAGAGCTTTTTCATACAATAGTCAAAATAAAAGTGATTACTTAATAGCGGTGATGGAGGTAACGACTTGGTTGTCATCGGTATAGGTTTCTCCTCCAGAGAGTCCCACGATGGTCACCGTCAGGTTTTGGGTGGTGTTGCCCGCCACACCCGGTTTACGCGTAGCCGTAAAGCCAATTTTGGCCACTCCGCCCGCCGGGATGGTGACACCGGGTTTCGCCGTCACAATGATGAGTGAAGACGTTTCGGTGAAGGTCCAGTTACTGTTTTCATTGGGCGTACCGTTAAGCACCGCCGAGGTGGTGCTGGTGGTGGGATAGGTGATGTTGAAGGCCGAGAGTTTGTTCAAGCGGAAGGAGATGGCACCGGTAGCATCGCCGCCGTAGATCTCATAGAGGTTGACGATAAAGTCGCGGCTCTGTCCCTCGGTGAAGGTCAAGGCTTGAATATCCGTCGTCGGCGTTAAGTTGGGGATGATCGTGACCACGGCAGCCAGGGTATAGGCCGTATAGGTATTGGGCACGATCGCAGCGGTGGTGGTGATGGAACCCGCCGTCAGGGAGCTGGCACCGCCCAGCACGGAGGTAGCGTCCACGGTAGCGGGGATTTTGACCCACTTGGTGCCGTCCCAGCCGACGATGCCGAGCTTGGTGAGGCTGCTGCCCGTCAGGGTGGTGACGTCACTGATGCCGTCCCAGGTGAGGGTGAGTTTAGTAGCCGTAGCACCATCGATGTCCCAGTACTCTTTGGTGCTGACGGTAGTGACGTTCGCGTCTTTGCTGGTGGTAGCGAAGGGACCGCCGGTGGGCAGGACGGGGTAGTTACCGCCGCCGACCATGGAGGTGACCGCCGAGGAAGGATCGACGTGGAAGTAGGCTCCCGTAGTGCCATCGCCTGCGGCAGCAAAGGGACCGTACTGACCGTTGTCTCCCACGGGGAAGATGAACGAGGTCGTTCCGAACTTGCGAACGTAACCATCCACGTGGTTAGCATCGTTTGCTCCGGTCTGGCTAGCCGCCGTACCAAAATTCAATACGCCGTAAGGAGCCGTACGAATAGTATTAACGATGCCAGGCTGCACACCGCCGCCGCCCGTAGCGAAACTATGAGCACCAAAGACGGTCATTTGAGCACCACCGAAGATAGTCGTATTACCCTGAGAACCCTGTTGGGCGAAGGTGTTTTCGGCGAGTGAAAGTAAGGACATCACTGCCACCGCTTGAGCTAATGCTTTGAAGCGGATTGAATTCATAAATTTCTTTTTCATTTCACGTATGTTAGAAAAGGGTGACCTGAGTTATTTCTCAGCCTTAAGCCTGAGAAGAAAAGAACGCCTTACTGGGTTACCGAGATGATGGTACTGTTGCCGTCGATTCCGCCACCGCAACTGGGACCAGACAAAGAGCCAACGCCAAAAGTTGCCTGGTTCGAACCACTGTTGTAGGTAGAGTTAGCAATGATGCGAACCGTATACGGCTGGGCACGAGCAGGCAGGTTTTTCAAAACGAACTTGGCATTCGTTGACAATCCACTACAGGCCGTACCCTGAAAAGGAAGGCTGTAAAAACCAACTCGCTCATACGTACCGGCCGTGGTTTTATCCACTTCTACCAGATAGGTCATCACCACATTACCGTTGTGATTGGATACGGATGAAAAGTTGACCACGTCTATCACGACATCATTCGTAGGGTTGGTAATCGAAAAGGTACCCGTCTGGTTGATGTTGACGTTACAGGTAGGGCAACCGCCGGAAGGCAGGTTTGCGGGTACGTTTAAGGTAACCCCTGCGGTTTGCGGCCACGACGTAACCACGGTATTGCGTTGGGTGGGAGCCAGGCCAACCCAGCCGTTGCCATCCCAGTAGTACTCGCCAATTTTGGCGGCCAGAGCTGGGTAGGTTGTACTACCGGCGGTGATACCCGTGTTGGTGTTATACACGTGCATACCCGCGGCGGGTGTACCGAGCAAACCCCAGGTGGTCGTACTAGTCAGCGAAATGCGGGGCATTAGCAGACCTTTGTTCGTACTCTCCACCTCCAGGGCAGAGCCCGCATTGATCACCGTTGGATTATCCCCTATTTTCACCTGAGCCATCAGGGTGGAAGAGGTAAAAAGAGCTGCTAAAAAGCAGGCCTTGCGAAGTAGTTGTTTGGGTGTCATGCGAATAGTGGAGTTTGATTATGTAATGAAGTTGAAGTCAACAAAGACCACGTAAACCCTAATTACCAGTACAGTCAATTCTGGAGCCTGCAAACTTAATCTCCTGTACATCAATGGTGGGGCCCGGTTTTGTTCCGGATACATGCGTGACTTGACAGACCGCCGTTATTTTATCTCCGGCATTTAGATAGGCCACGGCCGTTACATCATTCCAGCTACCAGCAGAGTAAGTTTGATTGATAAATAAGGAGGAAGATAACCGCCCCCTGGCCGCGGAATAAATGGCAAGTGTACTGTTTCTACGGGCTACAGGATCATTCAGACCGTCTACGGCACTTGCTTTAAATACATACATACCGGTAACAGGAACCGTATACTCGCCCGTCGATGGGTTGTAGGCATTTAAAGGATCATAGACTTCCGTAGTACCTACTAAGACAACGGGCGGATCATTTGCAGCATCACGAATAGTTATAGCCTGAATGTCGTTTCGTACGGCATCGAACGAACCGCAGCCTACCTTACTAATTTGCCAGCTCGCTCCGCCGTTGGCATCGGAGGTGAGTACTTTACCCGCTCCCTGCGTACCATCGGCGATGGTCATCTGGCCGGTGGTCTTATCTACCTTGACCTTACGGCCCGACGTAGACGCTTCTACTTCCAGGTTGGAGTTGGTTTCAATCGTGGTTGGGTTTGTGCCGACTTTCACCTGAGCCATCAGGCTGGAAGAGGTCAGCAGGGCTGCTACAAAGCAGGCCGTGCCGAGTAATTGTTTGGGTGTCATCGTGGATTGAGGGGTTTGGTTTTAAGGTTTACTAATAATAAACTATAATACTCAAGGCATGGCCTTGCAAGTGAAACCACGTTGATTCTTAAGTTACAAATGCAAACGTGTAACAGTCATGTACGTATTGGTAGTAATGACATCACCTGCTCCGGGCTCAGCTAAGTACAAATAGCCATACACTTCTTCTCCTGCGTTGTAGTATTGGGTGTGCATAAATGATCTAGCGTTTGCAGCATTTACCCCAACGCTATAAATGTCGGATACCCCAAGTCTACCAGCTAGCGAAGGATTAATAACTCCAGTAGGTCCCGTACCCGTGCAACGGACACCCAATTCTACGCGGTAATAACCTGCTGCAGGAATGATATAGGCCCGTCTTGCCGCATTATAATTAGCAGCGTAACTAGGCAATGGCACCACTTTAAATCTGGAATTTACCGCTCCTGAACTAGAGGCAGGTACGATTAGCTGTTCTCCGTCAGCTTGGAAACCGATAAACATAGTTTGCGGTATTTTAATAGCTTCTAGGGCACTCCAGCTCGCTCCGCCATTGGCATCGGAGGTGAGTACTTTACCCGCTCCCTGCGTACCATCGGCAATGGTCATCTGGCCGGTGGTCTTATCTACTTTGACCTTACGGCCCGAGGTAGACGCTTCTACTTCCAGGTTGGAGTTGGTTTCAATCGTAGTCGGATTGGTACCCACTTTCACCTGAGCCATCAGGCCGGAAGATGTCAGCAGGGCCCCTACAAAGCAGGCCGTGCCGAGTAATTGTTTGGGTGTCATTGGAAATTGTGGATTTGGTTTAAAAAAGGTTGTGGTACGGAAGGCTGGTCTCTGGTTGAGCACTACGATTGGAGCCTACCCATGTGAGTTCAAACCCTTTCCCTGATGGAGAAGGCCAGTATTATTTACTGAGCTGAGAATGGTTTAATCTTTCTGTACTACCCACTATCTTAGCTTCCATTGCTTCCAGTTTGGCTGAAAGAGCTTCAACTTTAGCCGTTTGAGCTTTCAAGGCTTTATTCTCAGCTTTGAGGGCTTCGATTTGGGCCTGTTGCTCCTGAATGGCTTTCGTGAGGACAGGAATTACTTCCGTATAGCGGATGGACATGTACTCATTTTTATCCTGAGGTACGTCTACAACATCCGGCAGTACTTTCTGAACTTCCTGAGCGATGAAACCTAGCGAATAATGGGTATTTTTATTGCCTTTATAGTGATACTTCTTGGGCTGTAATTGCATCACCGTAGCCAAACCTCCCTCCAGAGCGGATATGTCCTTTTTCGAACGAATATCAGAAACTGCACTCCAAGAGGTTTCACCCGTTTGCAAGCGGACGCCTACGTTATTAGTATTCGTACGCAGCCAGTACCCACCAATAAATCGCATGTGCATGGTATTGACGCCAGCTGAGTTAAAATCAGCACTATAGCCATCGGTTAGTACCATGCTTCCTTCATGAATAGCCTTGGCCTGACGACCAATAGCCACTGAATTGTCTCCTGAGGCCGTAGACGAAAATCCCATTGCTAGGGAGATACCTCCCGTAGCCTGTGTACTGTGTCCGAACGCCATGGAGTTATCACCAGAAGCTAGCGTGTTATACCCTAAAGCTATACCCGAAGCTCCAGTGGCACGCGTAGTATGACCGAATGCTAACGCATTTGCTCCAGAGGCTTCGTTGTTATAGCCTAACGCAATGGCACCCCCTCCGGTGGACTTGGTATTTTGTCCTAAAGCGATGGAATTTGTTCCGGAAGCAAGACATTCAAAGCCTCCAGCCAGTGTATTGCCCGACTTTGCCTGGTTGTTGGTTCCATAAACGAAACTCTGACTGGCCGTACCGTCAGCTGTATTTTGATAGCCTACAACTAGCGAATTTGGTGCTCCCAAGCTATTGCCGTTTCCTACCGTAATACTGTGGTTACCACCATTGGTATTACTCACACCAAAAGAACCAGCGGCCTCAATGCCGGTAGCGAAAGTATTAGGAGTAACATGGTTTACTGATAAGTTGCCATTCCAGACGTGCAAATGGGTTAAAGGAGTAGCGGTACCAATACCCACAAAACCGTTATCTTTTTTAATGGTGGTTTTAAAAGCATTGTCTGCTTCTACTTCCAAATAGGTATTAGTACCAATGGTAGTTGGGTTCGAACCTACTTTTACCTGAGCGAACAGCGTAGCCGAGGTCATCAAGGCTACGGAAAAGCAGCCCGTACTAAGTAGTTGTTTGGGTGTCATTGAAATGAGTGGGGTTGAATTTTAGATGGAATAGTTTATGCTAATACGAGGAGGTAGAATGGGGGAAAGGTTTTAGAATACCTTGTAGGCAAACCATTCATGGTAATTTTTACCACTATTTGATCGCAAAGTCATAGGGGTAGTGGAAGTATTGATATAATTTACCTGAACAGTTTTGGGAGCATCGGTAATAGTTACGTATCGAACGCCAGAAGAGAAAAAATTAAAGGCTGCAACTATTTGACTTTCCTGATGATTCACAAGACCTGGTATAATAACTCCAAACCAATCCTGGGGCTTTACTTCAGTAGGATAGGTAGTATAATCACCAATCACGGCCCAACTTAAGGCATAAGTACCGTTGACCGGAAAAGTAATGCTTACATTACCGAAGGTAGAGCCTGTTCCGGTAGGCTGAGAAGGTAGTGTAACCACGCCATCATTCGTGTACGTTACTGTTGCTTTAACCAGTTGCGAGGTTTGCCAGCTCGCTCCGCCATTGGCATCGGAAGTGAGCACTTTACCCGTTCCCTGCGTACCATCGGCAATGGTCAGTTGGCCCGTTGCCTTGTCCACTTTAACCTTGCGGCCTGTAGTAGAAGCCTCGACTTCCAGATTGGAAGCTGATTCAATCGTAGTCGGATTGGTACCCACTTTCACCTGAGCCATCAGGCTGGAAGAGGTCAGAAGGGCTGCTACAAAGCAGGCCGTGCTCAATAGTTGTTTTGCTTTCATTGATACGTGTAGATTTGAGTTAAACTGTGACTTACGGTAATGTATATACGTTGGTTGGATAGCGTTGGTACAGTTCGGTACAGGCACTGAAAATCGAGGGTAGTGGAAAGCCACAACCAATGGGTAAGAGAATGAAAAAGGCACACGTGGGCCTGATCAGCAACGGCGAACCGCAAGCCCTAGCTTGCTGACGCGTTTCAGCCGCAAAAAGCTACGGCCGCTGAACAGGCTGATAGATCCAAAGAAGAGCAGAATCAGAAAAGTAGGTAGATAATTGATGCATAACGTAGGTGGTTAATTGAGTAGTAATGTTGGATTATGGTGCCAAGCTACTAGATGTATTTTGAATAAAAAAACAAATGATACTTAAAAATATTTTAGTAGTAATTGTACTACAACGTATAGGTACTTGATTTTGGGTAAGTGCTTGTTTATAAAATTTAGCTTCGGATAGGATAAGTAAAAATAAGAGTGGGATAAAAAAATACTACTACTATACGTTTAGTACGCCTTTTGGATAAATATTGTGGATTTAATGCCCAATTATTGATTAGTAGCTAGGTATTGACAAATGTTTAGTAGCAGGGTGCGAGCCTGAATAAAGCAGGGATAAACCTTGTTTTTATGCTCAAAAAAATTTTTCCAAGCCTGAAAAAAAATAACGGTTACCCAGGTATTTACCTAGTAAAACCCTGAAAAGACGAGCGATTGCCGCGTGCAAGAAGCTCCGTTGGCGTAGGACGAAAAGCAAGAAGTGGCGTCTGGTCTTTACATCCGCTTTACCTAACGCAAGAGATGGGAGCGGGCTGGCCTAGTTTCTTCCAAAAATCGAATCAATAACAACAAGCGGACGTCCGTTTGGGTTAAAGAGAGAAAGGCCTTTTTCCCAATAAACCGAGAGCACATGAATTTCAATCTGGATTTTTTACAGCGGGTCTACTGGCGAAATACCGTACAGGATTATCTCATTACGCTGGGTATCATTCTGTTGGGACTCGTGCTGGTCCGTTTGTTCAAGAAAGTAGTCTTAGGAAAGCTACGGGAGTGGACCAGCCGAACCAAGAGCAATCTGGACGATTATCTGGTGGATAGCATGGATCGCTTTGGGATTCCAGCCCTGAATTTTGCCGTCATTTACTTTGCTCTGGATTTTATTCGTCTGTCCCGGAAGGTCGATAAGATCGTAACGATGATTACCACCATCATCATTACGATCCTGATCATACGTATTCTGTCCTCCACGATCTTGTTGGTTTTACAGGCCAATCTCCGCAAACAGCAACAGGGGGAGGAGAAGGTCAAGCAGATGGGCGGTTTGATGCTCATCATCAACAGTGTCATCTGGATTCTGGGCATTCTCTTTCTGATCGATAACCTCGGCTACAACGTTTCCACGATTATTGCCGGTCTGGGTATTGGGGGTATTGCCATTGCTTTGGCGGCCCAGAACATCCTGGGTGACGTATTCAACTACTTCGTCATTTTCTTCGATCGGCCTTTCGAGGTCGGAGATTTCATCATCATTGATACCAAGATGGGCGTAGTCGATTACATCGGCCTGAAAACGACCCGGATTAAAAGCCTTTCGGGGGAAATGCTGGTGTTTGCCAACAGTGATTTGACGGGTTCACGGATTCATAATTACAAGAATATGCAGCAGCGGCGGGTACTGTTTAAAATTCAGGTGAATTACAGTACACCTCCCGAGAAACTCACCGCGATTTCAGCCATGCTCAAGCAGGTCGTGGAAGAGCAAAGTCCCGTGCGGTTTGACCGGGCTCATTTCTTCAATTACGGAGCATACGGGCTTGAATTTGAGATCGTTTACTTCGTGCTGGATGCCGACTATACCGTATACATGAATGTGCATCAGCGAGTCAATATCCGGATTTACGAAGAGCTGAAAAAAATGGACGTAGCCTTTGCCCTGCCAACGCAGCATTTGTACCTGGCAAACCTGGATACGGAGCCTGAATCATCGCTGAGGGGATTAAAATAAATACAAAACTTTCGGACTGTATTTGGCTGATTCCCCCGAAAAAGCTATCTTTGCGACTCGTTTTACAGAACTGCTCTTATCGGGCTGATTCTCAAGAAATTAAAGCCGATTTATTCGGTCTACTGATAACTAATAAAAAATACTATTATGGCACGGGTTTGTCAAATCACGGGCAAGAAGACGCAGACGGGTTTTAACGTCTCGCATGCCAACAACAAAACGAAGCGGAAATTCTATCCGAACCTGCAAACGAAAAAATTCTTCATTCCTTCTACGGGTGAGTGGGTTCAGATCAAACTTTCGACGCAAGCGATCCGTACGATCAACAAGAAAGGCATTGAAGCCGTTCTGAAAGAAGTTGGAGCTAAATTCTAATTGTTAATCATTAGAAGTAGCCGTAAAGGCCTTGGCATTTCGTTGTCAAGGCCTTTTTTACGTCACCCGGTTTATGCGGAAGTTACGCACCTATCTCGTTGATTTCATTCGGGCGGATTTTAAGCCGGGGCTCTATGGCTGTACGGCTCTGTTTCTGGCGGTCTGTATCGCTTTCAATTACGCCGTTGATCTGGAAGACACCTACATTGATGCCTACCGGGGAAGCTGGATTCGCTTTGTACTCTTTCTGGGGCTCGATGCGTTCGTCTACTATAGCGTAACGCTACTCTGGCTTTTTTTTCACCAGCGACTGGCCTTGCTACGAACGCTTACGTTCTGGCTTTTTACTAGCTTTGGAATGATTATCCTGGCTTGGTGGCAGGATTTTACGGGTTACCAACCTCTGGCTACGCTGCCCGTATTCGAGTCCGTTTATCGATTTGCTTTTTACTGTTTTTCCAACCTAAGTTCGGGTTTGACCATCTGGGTACCGCTCGCCCTATTTTATCGTTGGACGGATGCACAACCTTCGTATTTTTATGGTTTCCGGCCGGACCGGGGAAGCCTGCGTATGTATGGAACCCTGTTACTGCTGATGGTACCCCTGATTGGCTGGGCATCCTTTCAACCGAGTTTTCTGGAAACCTATCCGATCTATAAAGGCTGGGGAGCGGCAGAGGCTCTGGGGGTATCCGAATGGGTAACGGCTCTGGGCTTCGAAGCCTGCTACGGCTTTGATTTCGTGTCGACGGAATTACTGCTGCGGGGCTTTCTGGTGATCGGAATGACTCAGGTACTGGGACGAGGTGCGGTACTACCGATGGTGGCGGTATACGCCTGTATTCACTTTGGAAAACCGCTGGGAGAAACGCTCGGCTCCGTACTGGGAGGCTATATTCTGGGCATTCTGGCCTACGAAAGCCGGACGATCTGGGGTGGGATTGCCATTCATCTGGGCGTAGCCTGGCTGATGGAATTGGGGGCTTTTTTACAAACCTATAGTCAGCAACGGCAATAATTAAGCAGAGGCCTGGTTAAACTTCCGGGTGTTTCTTTGTCTGAGCAACACATAATAAGCGATACGTCAACTGCTCCTGTATGTTTAAACAACGTTTACTGATCATCCTGGGTACGCTGATGCTGGGTTGGGCTCTGTACGTAATTTGGTCTAATAAAAATCGAAATATTGCTCTGCCGCCGGCTGACGTCCAGTACCGATCTTTTGCCGAAATGGGTCGCGATTCGGGGCGGGGCAATCTAATTGGCATTCAGCCGTATATGTTACCCGTCGATTACTCCAGTGAAGAGGCCTTCTTTCAGAAACTGAATGGCTATTTTGCCGAAGCCCGTCGGAAAGGCTGGCTCAACCGGAAAAGCATTGTGGTGTTGCCGGAAAATATCGGGCTGTGGCTGGTGATTGTGGGCGAAAAACGCGAAGTATACGCCGCCCCGAAACTACAGGACGCTATTCATACGCTCACGTACAGTAATTTCTTTACGTATTTGTCTACCCGGCTGCAGGCTCCGCAGGAGTTGAAGGACCCCACCAGTTATAGTTTACTGGCGATGAAAGCCGCCGACATGGCCAATATCTACCAGCAAACCTTTTCGCACCTGGCCAGTACCTACGACGTTACCATCGTAGCTGGAACCACGGTACTGCCCGAGCCCGCCATCAAAGAGCAAAAGCTGGCCTACGAAAGTGGAGCCCTGTACAGCGTTTCGGGCGTTTTTCTACCCGATGGTTCGCTGGCGGGCCTGGTGAAGAAAGCCTATCTCTCCAAGCAGGAGCAAACGTATATAACCCCCGGAACGATCCAGGATGTACCCGTGGTGTATACGCCAGCGGGCAAATTGGGCGTACTGATCCACCAGGATTCGTGGTTTCCGCAGGCGTATGCTAATCTGCGGGAAAAGGGAGCCTGTATGCTGGCCGTTCCGGCGAATATTACGCTGAACAACTACTTGCGGCTTCCCTGGGAAGGGTATCAGAATTACCCCACACCCGCCGAAGCCCGAGCGGACGTGAATAAACTCACCGAGGCGGAAGCCTGGGACAAATACAGCTTCCCGAGGCGGGCCCCCGAGGAGGCATCCATTACGAAAGCGATTGGCGTTTTTCTGAAGGGAGAACTCTGGGAGCTGGGGGCCGAAGGCCAACCCCTGCTGTTACAGGGAGCTACCTATAAAAAGGGTCAAACGACGCCGGGAGCCAGTCTTTCGTGTATTTGGCTGTAGGGCCGCGTAGAAAAACGAACCCGTACATTCTGAAAACGCCCCTTCGGGGCTACTTTTGTTCTGCGAAACAAACCGTAGGCACATTCGGCTGGGTTTCACTCACTTATTTCATTCCATTCCTTGCGTTCTGCATCATATGAATACGACGGTTCATACTACTGCCAACATTGTCAATCTGGAAGCCTGGAAGGCCAAATTGCCGGAGTTGAAAGCTCAATATCAGACGGAACATCCGTATCCGCACATTTCCATTGACAATTTCCTGGAAGAGTGGGCTGCCGAAAAGGCCATGCAATCTTTTCCGGCCATTCAGGACGAAGGGTGGATTCACTACGTACACGTGAATGAAAAAAAGCACGGCCTCAACAAAATGGAGCTGCTGCCCCCTTTCATTCAGGAAGTGATTACGTACCTCAACTCCGATGCGTTTGTCGCCTTTATGAGCGAACTCACCGGGATTCCGAATCTAAAAGCGGATGATATGCTCGAGGGAGGCGGACTGCACCAGTCCAAACGCGGGGGCTTCTTGAACGTGCACGCGGACTTTACCGTGCACCCGCACAAGCGAAACTGGCGACGCCGGGTCAATTTGCTGCTGTACCTCAACAAAGACTGGAAACCCGAATACCGCGGCGATCTGGAACTGTGGGACCGTAAAATGACGGGGGTTGAGGCAAAAATTGCTCCGATCTTTAACCGCATTGCGGTATTTAATACGGATGATGATTCGTTCCACGGGCTACCGGATCCCATCCAGTGCCCGGAAGACATGACGCGGAAATCCGTTGCCCTGTATTACTTCACGGAAGAAAAAGAAACGCCCAAACTGCGTCCTACCAACTACCAGGCCCGTCCCGGCGATGGCATCAAGTCGGTTGCCATCTGGCTGGATAAACAAGCCGTAGCTACCTATACGCGGTTGAAACGTACCCTGGGTATTGATGACAAAATGGTCAGTAAAGTGCTCAATATCTTCGGAGGTAAGAAAAAGTAAGGGGGATCTCTTTCACGTATGAATCGTTTAACCACTCTAGTACTCATCGCCCTAGTGGCGGGATTGTTCTTTATTCCCTTCCTGGGCGGCGTGCATTTGTTCGACTGGGATGAAATCAACTTCGCGGAAATCTCCCGCGAGATGCTGGTGCTCAATGACTACCTGCGGGTACACGTCGACTTTAAGCCTTTCTGGGAGAAACCACCGTTCTTTTTCTGGCTACAATCGCTGGCCATGCACACCTTTGGCGTAGGGGAGTTTGCGGCCCGTCTGCCTAACGCCTTGTGCGGAATCCTTACGCTGAGCTTACTGTACCTGCTGGGCGAACGGCTATTTAATCGGCGATTTGGACTGATTTGGGTAGGAACGTACCTGGGCTCCATTCTGCCGCATTTGTACTTTCGTTCCGGTATTATCGATCCCTGGTTCAACCTCTGGATTTTCATTGGACTGAATGGAATTATCTTTTTCCGCTGGAAGAAGGATCATTTTACCTTTCTACTACCTAAAAGCAAATGGTTTTATCTCCTTTTAGGCGGCTTTCTGCTGGGGATGGGTGTACTGACGAAAGGCCCCGTAGCCTACATGCTAGTCTGCGTGACCCTCGGGGTTTATTTTGTGGTGAATGGCTTCAAGCTATTTATTAGTCCCCTGCACTTTATTGTCTATACGGTTATGACTTCGCTGGTGACGCTGGCCTGGTACGGCCTCGAAACCTGGCAGCACGGTCCCTGGTTTATTCAGGAGTTCATCAAGTACAACTATCGCTTATTCTCGACTCCCGATGCCGGGCACGCGGGTTTTCCGGGGTATCACTTCGTCATTCTGTTCTTTGGCTGTTTTCCGGCGAGTACGTTTGCTTTGCGGGCCCTGAATTTCCGTACGGAATCGGGCGAAACGGATTACCAGCGGGATTATCAGAAATGGATGGTGATTTTATTCTGGGTGGTACTGATTCTTTTCACGATCGTGAAGTCGAAAATCGTACACTACTCATCCATGTGTTACTTCCCGCTAACGTACCTGGCTAGTTTAACCATTTATCGGCTTTGGACGGGCCGGATTGTCTTTCGTACCTGGATGAAAGTAAGTCTGGCGGTATCGGGTGGGATTTTCGTCATTCTAACGATTGGCTTACCTATTTTATCGCACTACGTCGATTGGTTACAGGCTCAGATTGCCCCCGACGATAGCTTTGCGGCGGCTAACCTGGACGCTAAAGTCAACTGGACGGGTTGGGAGGCTACTCCCGGTGTGGTTTTGTTCTTGGTCATCCTCTTCGGTATTCGCTTCCTGAGCCGTCAACAGTACGAACGTGGACTGGTGACGCTCTTTATCGGTACGGCCGTGTTTACCACCCTGACCCTGTGGTTCTTCGTAGCCCGTATCGAGAGCATTTCCCAGGCGGCGGCCATCCGGTTCTTTGAAGCTCGCCAGGGCGAGGATTGCTACATTGTAACGTATAAGTACCGTAGCTACGGACCTTTCTTCTACGCTCGTCAGCAGCCCGAACGCCATCCCAAAAGCTGGGACGACGAATGGGCCATTCACAGCCCGGAAGTGGACAAACCGGTCTATGTGATTGCTAAAAACCTGCTGGAAGCGGAAGTCGATACGATTCCGACCTTAAAGAAAATCGGTTCGGAAAATGGGTTTGTGTTTTACAAACGCAAATAGACGGCTGGTTGAAGTATATGCCAATAAAAAGAGCCATCGGTTAACCGATGGCTCTTTTTTGTATAGCAGGCGAAGGATACTTAACGGCTTACCGAAGCAGTCTTGGCTGATTTTTTCTTCATGAAATCGCCGCGTGAAAAGAACTTCTCAATCATGCAGTACAACAAGATAAAGAAGTAACGGCTACCCATTTCCTTAATTTTCAGTTTGGACTCGCCGTATTTCCGGTTCGTCCAGGAATTAGGCATAACCACGAACGAATAACCACGAACGTACGCTTTGAGCGGTAATTCAACGGTCAGGTTAAAGTGCGGCGAAAGGAAGGGTTTGATGCCTTCAATGGTTTCGCGTTTGTATAACTTGAATGCGTTCGTCGTGTCGTTATACTTAATGCCAATCATCATGCGGATAATCAGGTTGGCAATCCGGTTGATGAATTTCTTCAGTCCGGGATAATCAATCACCTTGCCGCCTTTCATCCAGCGGGAGCCGAATACGGCATCGGCATCCGTTTCCCGCATTTTGTAGTAATACCTTACCAGATCTTCGGGATCATCCGACAAATCGGCCATCATCACGGCTACGCAGTCGCCCGAGAAACGTTCCAGACCGTAACGAACGGCGTATCCAAAGCCGTTAGGTCCCAGGTTGGTTTCGTAATGCAGGGTAGGAATCTGTAGGGATAGTCGTTCGAGTACCTGTAAGGTATTATCCTTGGAGTTATCGTTCGTTACGAAAATCTCGTGTTCAATTCCCTCGCGGGCTAACGTTTGATACAGCGAAAGCAAGGTTTCTGAAATAGAATCCTGTTCATTATACGCGGGAATGACGACACTGAGTTTCATAAGCGAAGGATCAAGCGTTGCGAATGGGTCGATAGTTAGTTGAAAGTCATACGACTAGTTCTACAAAGGTACGCATGAATCGCATGTTTTGGCAAGGTCTCTGACAAGTAGGCAAATCCCCCTATATACAAAAACACCGGACGTAAGCCCGGTGTTTTAAAAAGATACTACTTTTCGCTTAAGCAGTACGTAAACGTTCGGCGATGCCATCGTGAATTTCAACCAGCGTCGAGTGGATATCGTAGGTCCAGTTCCAGCCGGGGTAGTGGGCTTTGAACTTCGACAAATCCGAAACGTACCAGATGTGGTCGCCGATACGGTTGGTGTCTGAATACGTATAGTTCATTTTATTGCCGGAAATCTCTTCACAAATCTTGATGCCTTCCAGCATGGAAACGTTGGCAAAACGACCGCCACCTGCGTTGTAAACTTCGCCCGGACGTGGATTTTGGTAGAAATGCCAGAACATATTCACCAGGTCATGCGCGTGAATATTATCGCGAACCTGCTTACCCTGGTAACCGAAAATGGTGTATTGCGTTCCGGTAATCGCACATTTCATCAGGTACGAAAGAAAACCGTGTAACTGAGCACCCGAGTGGTTAGGGCCCGTCAGACAGCCTCCCCGGAATACGCCCGTTTTCATGCCAAAATACCGACCGTATTCCTGTACCAGTACATCGGCGGCTACTTTCGAAGCTCCGAACAAGGAGTGTTTCGTATGGTCGATGCTCAGATTTTCGTCAATTCCGTTTTCGTAATAGGCGTGATCCTGAGAAATCTCCCAACGGGTTTCCAGCTCTACTAAGGGCAAGAAGTTGGGGTTGTCGCCGTATACTTTATTCGTAGAAGTGAAAATGAAGACGGCCTCAGGGCAGTGCTGACGCGTCATTTCCAGCATGTTCAGCGTACCCGTAGCATTCACCGAGAAATCGGTGAATGGCTCGCGGGCGGCCCAATCGTGGCTGGGTTGAGCGGCCGTATGCACGATCATTTTCACATCACTGCCGTACTCCTTGAAGATAAGGGCTAATTCTTCAACCGAACGAATGTCGGCGGTGCGGTGCACGTAGTTGGTATATCTTTCCTGTAAACGGTTGCGGTTCCAGTCGGTGCTACTTTCGGCACCGAAGAAGTACTGCCGCATGTTGTTATCAATACCTACAACCAGGTCAAATTTGTCGGCTAGAAAAGCGACCGATTCGCTTCCGATCAATCCGGCTGAACCGGTAACTAAAGCAATATTCATATGTCAAAGGCTTTTAAAAATGCAATAAGATGAGAAGAATGACAGCAATAGCGGCGGAGAATACTTCATTACACCGATAAACTAAAAAAGCGGTATAATCGTTTACGATCACCGCTTTTAGAGTATACTTTGTCACCTACTCGCAAGGAGTTAGTTATGGGTAGAACCCTTCAGCGACAGTAATTTCAAACGGATGTTCTCAGCTCGTTCGGCTGTGCCTTCTTTATCAGGCCAGGTATTTTTGAGCTGAGCGGCAGCACTGTCAGGAGAAACGCCATAGACCGTTTTGTTGTTTTTACGGACATCAGCCTGGTCAATGGTATTGGCTCGTTGATAAGCACAGGAAGCCAGCAGGCTACCTAACATCAGAACGGATAGAATGGCTTGTACTCGCTTCATAAGGAGAATATTGTCAGGGACTGGGTACAAAAATAGACAGCAATTATTTTCGGACAAACACATTGGTATAAATTCCTGTAGTTAGAAAAAAGTATTCCGGTCATTAAAATCAAAAAAGAATGATAATTCCCGTGGAAAACTGCTCAACAACTACGCTGGAAAGCTATCTTTGACTGATGTAATCGTCCGCCAACGTTATATGAAGATTTTCTTCGAAATTCTATTTTGGTTCCTGATTTTTCTGGTCTTTTATACGTACCTCGGCTATGGAATCTTCCTTTGGCTGCTGCTAAAGTTCCGCAAAAGGCGTACGTCCCAATTTTCTGCTTCGTACCAGCCCGATGTCACCCTGGTCATTCCGGCGTATAATGAAATGGGTTGCCTGGCCGAAAAGGTTCATAATTCCCTGGCACTGGAGTACCCTGCCGAGCACCTACAGATTCTTTTTGTAACGGAAGGTTCGACCGATGGGAGTACCGAGTGGTTGCAGCAGCAGTACGGTAGCCATCCACGGGTTTCCGTGATGGGGGGGAGTGAACGCCGGGGCAAAATTGAAGCCATCAACCAGGCCATGCACCGGGTGCATACACCGCTGGTTATCTATACGGATGCCAATACCAATCTAAACCCGGATGCCGTGGCCAACATTGTACGGCACTTTGCCGACCCGCAAGTGGGGGCCGTTTCGGGAGAAAAACGCATTCAAACCTTCGAAAATGAAGCCGCTGCCGGAGCGGGCGAGGGCCTGTACTGGAAATACGAATCGTTTCTGAAAAAACTCGATACCGAGCTGTACAGCGTAGTGGGGGCCGCGGGTGAATTGTTTGCCATTCGTACGGAACTCTACGAGCACGTCGAAAAAGATACGTTGCTCGATGATTTTATGATTTCGCTTCGCATTGCTACCCGGGGTTACCGCGTGGTATACGATCCCGAGGCCTACGCTTTGGAACGACCTTCCTTTTCCATTGGAGACGAACAGAAACGTAAAGTACGCATTGCCGCGGGAGGCTTTCAGTCCATTGCCCGTTTACCGCATTTGCTAAATATTTTCCGGTACGGCTGGTTGTCGTTTCAGTACATCTCCCACCGGATGATGCGGTGGGCCGTGGCTCCGTTTGCCCTGCCGCTGGTATTTATTTTGAATGTACTGCTGGTTCTATTAAGTGAAGGCTGGTTATATCCAGTATTGCTGATTGCTCAGATTGCTTTTTATGCAGCCGCATTACTAGGATACTGGCTGGAAAACAAGAAGCTTCGCGTAAAGGCCCTGTTTGTACCGTACTACTTTTCGTTCATGAACTGGTGTGCCATCCTGGGGTATATTCGATACCGTAACGGACTGGCTTCCGGCATCTGGGAGAAAGTCCGCCGGGCGGAGTAACGCATTCCATGTATTTTAAAGGCCTCGCTGACGATGAAGAAATTGATGTTGAAGTCGCTGTATGCACTGGCGGCCCTCCGGTACCCCAACATTAAGAAAAAATACCTCCTCTACTTTATTCGGGATAATTACTACTGCAAACTCGTGCAGACGAAGTTTTTGCTGAAAGATTACGTAGAGAAAAAGCCGTATAAAGTCATCGAGTATCGGGGCGAGTTCGATCAGGAACTACGCTACGTATTGCCTTTTGCCTACTGGCATCACCTGAATGGAACCCTCGAAAAAACCATTTCTGCCAGTAATACCAAAGAGTTTTATTTCTTCAGTCCCAACCACGAAGAACGTTACAAAGAACGCATCTGGACCGAATCGTACGATCACTACGACGTGCCGAACATGACGCACAGTAACTCGTACAGCTTTCAGAAATGGGCTCAGGTACCCTTTCGCGAGCATTACAAAAATGATCTGTTCGTGTACGATAAACCCATTCTGCTGATTGCCAATAAGTACAATCGCGAATGGGATCAGCCGCCCATCAATTTTCTGGGCATTCCTGAATTAGAACGGATCATTCACCTGTGCCGGGATAAATACCAGATCGTCTATAACCGGCCCCTGCCTACGCAAATTGTACAGGATAACAGCGAAACGCTTGATCTGGGTGAACACGCCTGGTTACGGGAAAACCACCCCGAAGTAATCCAGATGAATGATCTGTATCGACAGTATCATCCGGGAAGCGTGGTTAGCTACAACCACCTGCAGTTGATGGTATACGCCAACTCGGAGCGTTTCATCTCCATGCACGGCGGAACGGCAGCATTGGCGAGTTGCTTCGGCGGCTCCAATATCATCCTTTCCAATCCCAACTGGGGCATGGAACACGCCTTCAACGAATACGAAAATCTTTTCCCTAAACTCTCGGGAGCCCAGATTTTACACGCTCGGGAAAAGCCGGAAATCTTCCAGTTCATTGAGCGGGAGTGGCTGAAGTAGTACTTACGAAGCAGGCAGGTACTCATTCTTCGGAGGCGTATAGGTCTGACGCTGTTTACCCTTTTCTACAAAAAAGAGACTTGGCTTTTCAGCCAAGTCTCTTTTTTAATTGCTGTGAACGAAGCCCTTACATTTTAATGACTTTCTTCACGGAACGCTGCGTACCCTGTTTTACCTCAATCAGGTACAAACCTTTGGGTAAGCTTGTCAGGTCAATTTTACGGATGAATGAAGTCTTCTCCTTCTTGTAAGCAATGCGGTTTTGTACCCGGCTTAAGGCCATGTCGTAAATGAGTACGTCAACGGGTTCCAAGTTGTCATTGTCTAAGGCAATGCTGACATAATCCGCGGTAGGATTAGGATATACGTTCAACGTAGCCAGTGAAACATCCGTAGGCTTAACGACCTCCGCCGCTACCCGTCCGCCGCTCGCCGTTCCCTGCGGAACAACAAAGCTAGGCGTTTCAGTGACCGTCAGCGTAATCTTTCCATTCGTTGCGGTTACCGTGGTTACCTGCATGGCATCGCCTCCGGCCCGGGGGGTGTACACCAGAGCGGAAGCCGCTCCTTTTAAGTCCAGCGTATAGGAAACCGTACGGCCCGTTTCGCCGGGTACCACCAGAGCGTAGATCGATTTGCCGTTGTTTTCGTAACGATCCACGAAAGGACTCGTACTTAAGGTTTGCTGATAGCTGTATTCGCCGAGCAGTTTATTCACCTGTACCAGATAGTCGGTGGCCAGCTTACGCGTCATGTCCCCGTTGATCAAACCCATCGAGCCGAACTGAATGGGCGACTGCGGATTGTCATCATATAATTGATACAGAAACAGTTTATCAATACCGGAACGAGCGTAGAGTAATGCCGTACGTAAAATCCAGTCGGCCTGCGTTTGTTCTACCGTTTTATTACCAATGGCAATCGCTTTGAGCGGACTACCCTGGTTGAGATCATAACCCGCTTCCGTGATCCATACGGGCATATCCTGAGCCTGCTGGTGAGCTAATTGATTGAAGCTATCGGCTACTAAAGCGGCTTTGGTTACTTCGGGAGCAGCTCCCCGCGAAGACATACCACTTTGCGAAGAAGAGGCATCGTCCGTATAGAAGTGGTAATTGATGACATCCCAGCAGAGGTTTACACTACCATCGGCTTTGTAACCCCGGTACTGCTTACACCAGTCGATCATACCTTTCACGTAGTCAACCGTAGCGGAGGCAATACCCCCCATCACGACTTTCATGTTCGGATCGGCATTTTTCACACCTACGCCCGGACCCATCGTATTCTTATGACCATCGTAGAATGCCGAGAGGTTGGCCGCGTATTCCCGACCCGTTTGGTACGCCTTGCGGCCTTTCCAGGATTTATCCCGTTCGTTATCGCATTCGAGATACTTAATGACATTCATACCGATCTTCACGACGTTGATGCCGTCGCCGGTCCAGCGTTGAGCACTGTTTACCGTCACCAGACTCGGATTGACGTTCGGATTGCTACCGTAGCGGGCTGCGTACTGGAAGCCAACTTTGGCCTGTTCCAGGTAGGACATCGGGTCGGTGAAATCCTTTCCATAGCGAAGCGGTACGTTTTCGCCGTCGCGTTCGCTTTCCGGGTACGTCTGCTGGAGCCAGTTGGGCAGGTTTTTCAAGCAGGCCAGTACTTCGATGCCCGCGGCTTTGCAGCGTTCGTAAATAATGTCGTAATTCCAGCCACCACTGTGCGTCGGGTTATAGGTGTACTTGCCTTCGTTGGCTTCCAGGCGTTCCCAATCCATGTAGTGCCGAATTCCCGTGAAGTTTTTTACCACGTTCATGCGGGATTCGTTAATTACACTGGGATTATTGGCATCTTCAAAGTTCCACTCAAAGCCATTCACGCCCAGCATGTCTTTAAACTTCACAAATTTTTGCGGAGCGGGAGAGGGTTTGACCGTCGCGGGCGTATGCGTGCCGTACAATTCGATTTCGGTCGGATACTGATACCAGGCATTGATGATGAGGTAACGGGCTCCGGAAATGGGGACATCAAGCTTAAAAACGGATTCACGATCTGGGTACGGACCTACCCAGGTGCCGTACGATTTGCCCGTAAAAGTGGCTACCGGAATGCGTTCCCACTGATCATTGATGATGAAGATTTTCAGCGGATATTCTTCCAGATTACCCGGACCATCGAAAAACTTGATGCTTTGCAAGGTCATGGATTCGCCTTCCAACAAGGGATAATACGAATCATAATTGGCCAGGGGTTTCCCGTAACCCGTGTGTACGTCTACATCCGTAATGCCATCAAATAAGGCATCCAAGCCATTGCTGACGTTGTTCATCTGGTACCAACGTTTGGGATCGAGGGTAATCTTGGTACCGACTACGCCAGTAAATGGAGGCGTTGCGGCTACAGTAACGGTTTGGCTAACGGCAGTTGCTGCTGTGAACTGAGCCGAACCTGCCTGCGTAGCCGTCAGCGTTGCTGAACCCGCCGCTACTACCGTAGCTTTCCAGGAACCGCTTGCATTGGAAACGGAAAGTACGTTGGCGTTGGAAGACGTCACGACAATCGGCGTACCCGATTGCGAACTGCTAACGGTTAGATCAAAGGGAGCATCACCAACGACTTTATTGGCCGGAGCGGTAAAGGACAGTACGGCCTGAGGCAGTACCACTGTACCACCCGAGGTGACTTCAAAGTAGTTGAGATTAAAAGCTCCTTGGCGAGCGTAAATGCGAAGCAGTTGCGAGCCCGCGGGTAGCGTAGCCGTGGTGCTAATAGTGGACCAGCTCTGCCAGCCGCCCGTCTGCGGTACGTTCAGGGTAGCATTCAGTACCGAACCCGCTGCATTGCGGATCTCGATCTTGCCGTTGCCGTAGGCATTGGCAATGCGGAACTGGAATGTATAAGTACCCGCCGTAGGAACTTTCACCAGGTAGTCGAGCCAGTCATCGTCGTCAATCCAGCTAATATTCAAACCGCCACCCACGTCCGTAGTGGTTTCCGTATTAATACCATTCATGGATACGTAGCTTTCGGCTTCGATCTTGCCGGGCAGCGATACGGGGGCAACCACTTCAAAATAGTTGAAGTTAAAGGCTCCTTGCTTAGCGAAGATCCGAATCCGTTGATTACCAGCGGGTAGCGTAAGGTTCGTGGTGATGGTCCGCCAGCTTTGCCAGCCGCCCGTCTGAGGTACACTCAAGGTAGGGTTCAGTACGGAGCCGGCCGCATTACGGACTTCGATGAGACCGTTACCATAGGCATTGGCGATGCGGAATTGAAAAACATACACCCCAGCCGAAGGGACGCTGACGTCATAGTCCAGCCAGTCGTTGTCATCAATATGAGAGACATTTAGACCCGCACCGACGTCGGAGCTGGTTTCCGTTTGAATGCCGCTCATCGCGACATAACTTTCCGCTTCAATCTTAGCGGGTAAGGGTTGATAGGCCAGTGGGCTGGCGAAAACGAAAACTGGAGACAATAATACTCCAATCACTAATGAAATTAGAGATGTTTTCATTGAAACTTTGTTGGCGGACAATTGTTTCCTTTAAAACCTTCCAAGAAAAGTATTTAAAAGATCCGACTTGTCAAGGGTGGATTGACAGTGAATGAAATGTGGTGTGAAATATAAAAATGAAGAATTAACATTTGCAATAAAAAAATATAAAAAAATTGCAAGAAAAAGAGTTGAATACGATCGTGGGATTGAAGACGTATATAAAGGGTGGTTTCAAAAATAAACTAAATCTTTGATACTTAGTTCCTTGATGAATAATTATTTTTGTCTAATATCCATAAAATCCCCGCCAGGATGCAGCAACATCGCTTTAGCTATTCTCCCGATTCTTTGAGTCCGGAATTTTTGAGGGAATTACGGGAACGTCTAGCCAAATTTCGGGTAGAAGATCCAGAGGTAACCATTGCTATTCCGGCGTATAATGAGGAGAAAAACCTGCTCAATACGCTTTCGTCCCTGGCCAGTCAGGAGACCCGCTTTCGTACCGAAATCATTGTCGCTAACAATAATTCGAAGGACCGAACCCAGGAATTACTCGATGCTTGCGGCGTTAAATCAATCCTGGTTACCCAACAAGGCATTGGCTACGCCCGGCAGGCGGCTTTGGAAGCGGGGCGGGGAAGGTATTTTCTTAACGCTGACTGCGACTGTATTTATCCCCCTACCTGGGTGGATGCACTGGTGGAGCCCTTAACCAAACCTGACGTTTCCTGTACTTATGGAACGTATTCGTTCATTCCGAGTGCTCAAAATTCTCGTCTGGCTCTGTTTCTGCACGAATCGGTTTCGCACGTAGGATTTAAATTACGCGAATGGAAAGGGCTGGAGTACATCAATGTACTGGGCTTCAACTTTGGTTTCCGGCGAGCTGATGGACTGGCCGTGGGTGGGTTTCGAGTCGATGCAGGCCACCAGGGAAATGTGGCGGCTACGGGCGTGTGCGAAGACGGCTGGATGGCGATGACGCTATTGGACAAAGGACGTTTGAAACACGTTACGCGGGGGGCTCACGTCTGGACGAGCGATCGCGTACTGAACCGCGACGGAGGGGTAACAAAAGCCTTCCAGAAGCGTATTTCGGTGGAATTGTCCCGCCTGTTTCACAAACCCGAATAAGCCGTTCCATCCTTTCATTGCCTTTTTCTATGCTGGCCACGTCACCGGAATCCTATCCGCTCATTTCCCTTGTTAGTATCAATTACAATCAGGCCGAAGTAACCCGGGATTTTCTGGAATCCTGTCGCGGCCTGACGTATCCCAATTATGAAGTTATTCTGGTGGATAATGCCTCCCGACAACTCCTTTCATCCGTCATCAATGTAGCCGATTACCCCGGCGTAACCATCGTACGCAGCGAGGAAAATCTGGGCTTTACGGGGGGGAATAACCTGGGAATGGCAGCGGCAAGGGGTGATTACTTCTTTATCGTCAACAACGATACGGAGTTAATACCAACCTTACTGGACGATCTACTGAAACCCTTTGAACTAGATTACCGGATTGGCGTTACCTGCCCTAAAATCAAATTTTACGATTATCCCGATATCGTGCAGTATGCGGGGTATAATCCCATGAATCTGTACACGGGAACGGCTACGCCCGTGGGACTAAACGAACGCGATAGCGAGCGTTTCAATCAGTCGGGTTACACGAATTTCGCTCACGGCTGTGCGATGCTGGTCAAGCGGGAAGTGATTAATAAGGTAGGGCGTTTTGCAGAACGTTTCTTCCTATACTACGAAGAATTGGACTGGTCGCAACGCATTAAAGACGGCGGATTTCTGATTTATTACCAGGCCTCGGCTCTGATTCTGCACAAGGAATCCGTATCGGTAGGAGCATCCAATCCTCTCAAAACGTATTACCTCACCCGCAATCGTATTTTGTACATGCGGCGGCACGGATCAGCCTTTCAACGGCTCATTTTTTACGTATTCTTTGCTACTTGCGTACTGCCCAAACACGTGCTTACCTACCTGATGAAAGGAAAATTCACGCACGCCAAAGCCTTTCTGAAAGGGGTACGCTGGAATCTTACCTCGCCCTCCACTTCCGCCGTATAGATTAGCTCAGGGGCAGGGCCTTCGCGGCAGCAGCCCGCTGTTTCTGATCGAGTGTATAGGTAACATCGATTAGAGCGGCCATTAAATAAATGTAGATATTGAGGGGAAACTGCACCAGAGCCTCCTGTGGATAATTACCGATATTCAAAACGAAGACGCCTAACGTCATCGCCAGACAGTACGTCTTAAGCTCCGGGTTTTTGATGCGGTAAAAATTGATGATTCCCGCCCGAATAATCAGGAAAATCAGCGTACAGAGAAGCAGCAGACCTACCCACCCGGTTTCCATGGCCACGCGTACGTAACCTCCATCGGGAGGAATGTTAGCCAGAAACGAATCGGGCGAAAAGCGTTTGCCCCAACTACCCGCAGCCCCCAATCCACCCCCGATGGGATGGGACTGAATAAAGGGCTGAATTTTTTTCTGATTCTGGGCCCGCAGGTTAAAGGAAGCATCGTCGGTCGGTCGGAAGGCCGTCTGAAAGCGGTACAGCGTTGGATTCGACGTAGGAATTAGGATCAGTACGGCCATACAAAAGCCCGCGATCAACGAGAAAAATAGAATGATCCGGTTGAACTTAAGAATGGCAAACAAGGCCAGTCCGGCTGGTAGTAATACATACGCTCCCCGCGTTCCCGAAAAAAGCATCGCACTAATGAATAGGAAGATCATTCCCACCAGGCTTATTTTCTTCCAGAGAACCAGCGGGCCGGTCAACAGGGCTACGCAAATCAGACTCGCAATGACCATGTTGTAGGAGAAAATCACGGGATCGGCAAAAAGCCCGTACTTCCGCCAGTGACCATCGATAAAGAGCAAACTACCAATACTGGGGTCGGAGTCGAGGTAGGCCTGTTCCGAAGCCGCAAAGCCAATGTATTCCTGTTTATAAGCTAATAGAGCGGCCCAGAACGAGATAAATAGCCATATTTTGAGGATGACGCGGATAAACTGGACGGTACGGATCTGATACCGGAATACAAAATACATCAGTACGACAATGGCCGCCGAACGCACGGTATACACCCAGGCCAGCCGCGAATCTGCTACGGGATTGAGTACTTGCAGCATATTAAAACTTACCCATACCAACACCATCGTACTGACGGGTCCTTTGAAGACGGACCAGTCGGGTCGGGAACGTTGACCGATAAAAAAGCCCAGAATCAGTAGGTACTGCAAGCCATCGAGCAAGGTGCCGAGGGGAAATTCGACGCCAAGCCGCAGAATAAAGAAGAGCAGATTGGCCATCACGAGTAGCGTTAGGATCCCAAACTCGGGTTTGGCTACAATCGCATACAGGACGGGCAGAGCAATACCTGCACCTAAAATAATGAAGCTCAGCTTGATATCGACTTCAATGGCAATCCAGCCCAAGCCCAGTGAAGCCAGGAGCAGAAGGGCGGCTCCCGGGAGGTTATAGAATTTTTCCACCCACAGCTTTTGCCGAATCCACGAAAAGATGGATCGCTGGGCAGAATCATTCGATGCGGGCAGTTTAAAGGAGCTCACTTATAAAAATACGAGTTTGAAAAAGAAGAAATAAACGCTACCCAAGGCCAGTAAAATGGCAATTTTTTGCATCAACGCTTCCGTAGAAGTCAACCCTTCAGGGGTATCCGTTTTTCCTGGGGTTCGTTTGGGGCGATCCGGATAAATCTTCATAATCCTATTCGGAAGAACCGTGTTTGGTTGCTACTGAAATCTGGTTGGCTTTACGAACTTTCAGCAAAGCCATGATTTGGTAAAGCATAAACCGAGGAATATTCCAGAGCGACTTGTAAATTTTCGGATGCGTGTCGGAAAGCAGCAGGGCAATCAGAAATCCTGCTACGAAGGTGAGCAACGCCAGGAGCCATACCAGAGCCAGGGTTGGAGCCACCCATACGTTGATGAGCATGAAAACCACCGACAACAGCAGGAAAATAAACAACGGGGGCCGTAAGAGGATGAGTCCAAATACAAACTGATTCCAGTTGAAGGTGGTAATACCTTTGAAAATCAGACCGAACCCGTACGAAAAATACTTGAACCAGGTATTAATCCAGCGAGCCCGTTGCTTGACCAATTGATCCGATTGGGCCGTTTTTTCATCGTACACGATGGCTGACTCCGTAAAGGCGATGCGGTGCCCGGCACCGACAATGGCCTTTTGTAACACTTTATCAAAACCCGCTCCCGTCACGTCCAGGTGTTCCAGGCTGGCCCGGTACAATTCCGTAGTAAAGGCCATACCTGAGCCCGCCAAGGTAGCCGAAGAACCTACTTCAAAGAGTACCTTACCGTCGTAGAAATGATAGTAAATATCCCGGGCTGCATCCAGACAGGAGAATGTAGTATCCAGGTTTTTCGCCTCCCGAATTCCCTGTACAGCGGTAAAACCCTGAGCGAAGTAGCGATTTAGCTCATTGAGATACTCGGAATCAACCAGGTTATCGCTGTCAATAATCGTGAGCCGTTCATGCGGGCGGATAAACCGTTGAATGGCGTAAAAATGGGAACGCGTGTTGCTGGCCAGTACTTGTTCCGGTCGGAGCAGTTGAACCCGGGGATCGTCAAAGTGTAAGGTACTGATGTCGCACTTATCGGCGACAATATAAATGACGTAATTCGTATAGTTTAATTTTAGCAGGGAAGCTACTACGCTGGGTAACAGTACCGTTTGTTCATAAGCCGTAACAATGATGGCGTAATCCGGCTCAAGAGTGAGCGGGGCGGACTGGCGTTTGGAAACAAAAGCTTTTCGAATCAGATACCCTACCAGTAAAACTACGGGTAAGACCAGATTATATCCGATACTTAATTGCAGCAGTAGCCACAGGTTATAAGCTAGGGTACGTACATCCATTCAATTCCTTGGTTAAGATACCGTAGTCGCTTTATTTAATACCCAACCTACCAGGGTATCACCCAAACTCTTTAAGTACTCAATACCGGGAGTGTGCGAATCGCGAATCGTAGTATGGGCTTCGTAAACGGCCACTACTTTATCGGCAAACTGAATCCATTCTTTCGCCTTGTTTCGCGTTTCTAAAGCCGGCGTTTCGATCAGTATCACGTCGAAATAGCTTTTTAATTCGGCAATTTTAGCGGCAATGTGCGTTTCGCTAGCCAGTTCAAAGAGTGAGTAATCACCCCGATTATTGCTTAGGGAGTAAATGCCATTTTCAACGTACAACGATTCCAGGGTCATCGTCGTATGCAGGAAGTCCTCCACATACACGGCTTTCGTAGGCAGGGAAGTGCTAGACGTACTGCTAAAGTTTCCA
>NZ_JBMDWJ010000185.1:0-32633 GCF_048595215.1 Siphonobacter sp. | reverse complement strand
AATAAGCACATCGTTAGGGTCCGTTTTGGCTTTCATGATCAGGGCAGTCTGTAGATTTTTGATGCCTTTATCCGTTACTTCACCCGAAAAAATCCGGATTTGCGTAGCCGTATATGGGTCTTCGTCGCCGTCCTCTGAGTGGCTAACGATTTCAGAAAAGAGCGTAAACTTATTTCCGGAACCTGCCAGAAAAGCCCCTTGCCCCGAGCCATTCGTACTGCCTTTCAGGTCAACTTTTACGCTGAGATTTTCCTGATCCTGGTTTGAAAACCGGATTTCCAGGTCTTCAAATTCGTATCCGGCTTCGTAGGAATCCTCCTCTCCGTACGGACTTACCAATTCGTGCGGGGAGGAAAGGTAAATTCCTTCAATAACGGGTGGGCTGGTACCCTCGTTGAGATTCAGGCCCCGGCTTCGCAGCTCATCGATCATTTCTTTTGAAACCAGATTCTGGATGTTTTCGGAGAAACCCTTGCCGACTTCCTCTTCTTTTTGACAGCTTAGCGTCAGACTTAGTAGAGCAGCGATTACGGCGTAATGCAGTTTTTTCATGATAAGACGGAAATTAAGGATTGAAGGTTGAACTGACCGATTAGTCGCACAATCGAAGGCCAGGGAAACAGGAGGGCGTAATATTTTCCGGAAAGAATTCGATTGAATCCGAATCCAATGATCCGGTACTGAAGACGTTAATGAAATGTTAAGGTTCAAAAGCCTGACGGATTCCGTGTTACTTTTGTCCTATGTCTAGTCGTACGCTTCGCATATTCACCCTGTTATCCGTGCTATTGTTGCTCGGACTAGCTCTGGTGCAGTTTTACTGGTTTCGGAAAGCGTATCAGTTGGAAGACCGTGACTTTGATCAGCGGGTGACGACGGCTTTACGCGTAGTGTGTCGCCGGATGATTGACTATAATAACCGTCCGAATACGTTGCCGATTCGTCCGGTGGAACGGGTAACGGCTAACTATTACACCGTACAGATTAACGATCAGATGGATCCTTCTGCTTTGGAGGTGTTTCTGCGGCAGGAGTTTTCCCGGCACGATCTGAAAGCCAACTTTGAATACGGCATCTACGACTGCGAACAAAGCCAGATTCAGTACGGCGGATTTGTGTGCCATACGCCCAATTGCGACGCTACGAAAGCGGCTCAGTTTTCGTTTCCTAAAATATCCGGTCAGAATTATTACTTCGGCGTTTATTTTCCCGAGAAGCGGGGATATGTACTGGATGAGTTGAAGCTCTGGACGATTTCATCCATCGCTATTCTGCTGGTTATTCTCTTTTTCAGTTACGCTTTATACGTTATTTTCAAACAAAAGCGGCTGTCGGAATTGCAAACCGACTTTGTCAATAACCTGACGCACGAATTCAAAACGCCCCTTTCAACGATCCTGATTTCTACCGATGTACTGTCCCGACCCAATCAGTCCAGCGAGCGACTGGCCAGTTACGCGGGCATTATTCGAAAGGAAGCACTGCGTTTGAAACAGCAGGTAGATACGGTGCTACAGACGGCTCAGAGTCAGCAACAAAGCCTGCATCTGGAAAGGGTAGAAGTTCACACCACCTTACACGAGTTACTGGAACGATTGGAACCCCGTATTCAGGCTGAACAGGGGACGCTTACCCTGGCTCTGGAAGCCACACAAACGCAAATTCGGGTGGATGTGCTTCATTTTACCAATACCCTGCATAATTTGCTCGATAACGCGATCAAATACTCCGCTCAGGCTCCGGCATTGCTGATTCGTACTCGCAACGAAAAGCAACACCTGTATATTGAAATCGAAGACCAGGGGATTGGCGTTCCCAAAGAATACCAGACCCGCCTGTTCGATAAGTTCTTTCGCGTGCCTACCGGTAATGTACACAACGTCAAAGGCTTCGGCCTGGGTTTGTATTACGTAAAAACCATGACGGAAGCCATGGGCGGAAAAGTACGGGTAGACAGCGAAGCCGGGCAGGGCAGTCGCTTTACTTTAATCTATCCGATCGTTGGATAGGGACTCAATGGTAGCAACGAATGGTACGGGTATTACTGGTAGAAGACGATGAAACACTGGGCTTTGTAGTACAGGACAATCTGGTACAGGAAGGCTACGCAGTAGACCTGCAAACGGATGGAAAAGCGGGCCTGCAAGCCTTTACGGTAGGTACGTACGACGTTTGCCTGCTGGATGTCATGCTTCCTGAAATGGATGGTTTCACATTGGCCGAGCAAATCCGCTCCAGGGGTAGTCAGGTTCCCATTATTTTCCTGACGGCCCGTTCATTGAAAGAAGATCGCATTCGTGGGTTCAAACTGGGCGGTGATGATTACCTAACCAAGCCTTTCAGTATGGAAGAGCTGGTCTTACGAATCGAGGCTATTCTGCGGCGGATGGAAGTGCGAACCCCCGAAAGCTACCTGCTGAACTTTGGGGCCTATCAGCTCGATACCCGAAATAGACGCCTGTCTTGCGGCGACTTCTCCATTCATCTAACCGCCCGTGAAACGGATTTACTAAAGATGCTGGCCGGACGAGCCAATGAAATTATTCCCCGGGATGAGATACTGGTTCGGCTCTGGGGCAAGAGTGATTACTTCCTGGGTCGGAGTCTGGACGTTTTCGTGAGCCGTCTACGCAAATACCTCAGTCAAGATAAAACCCTACGCCTGGTGAGTGTGCACGGCGTAGGGTTTCGGTTGGAAGTGTGAGGCTTAGCGATTCAACTTTCGCTTCAGGTTTCGAACCAGCCCTTCAATCGAGTTTTTGTAATCGGTGAAAGGGCTCAATCCGGTGCGGCCTACCAGAGTGTCTCCTAAATAGCGATTTTCTACAATCTGCCCCGTCAGAATATTGGTAGGTCTTCGCATATACATTTTATCGATGACCACGTCCGACCAGATGGGCGAATAATAGATACAGTCATTAAAGTAGTAATGCGTAACCTGACTGTGACGGGAAGCTCCTTCTCTTAAAATAGGTTCACCGCCGTGTAATAAGGTAGCAGCCCAAATAAGTGCCTGGCCTTTCTTTACTTTAAAAATTTCTTTTTTATGGCCAGTAGCCGCAATCAACTTATGGATAAACTTTTCATATTCTAAATACTGATTGTATTGATTCACGTCTTTAGAACCTTGTAAGCCTACATCCGCCATGTCATAATAGGGAAGTTTCTGGCTACCCGGATAGTAATGAAGCGGCCCGTTTGTTTCATCAATATCTTCTAAAGCTACCCAAACGCCACACATGAAACGTTCGGGTATGGAATGGAAATGAATGGCATCACTGTGCGTCTTTTGCTGAGATCCTACCCGAAAATTTAGGGTTTGAAAAGGGAAAGGTTCCCGGCGATACAAGATTCGCAGCATATCCAGAATCTTCGGACAGCCCGCTATATCTTTTACTAACGGTGTGATATTCCAAGCATCCTGTAAGCGGGGAGAAGTATAGTGCGGTTGCAGTAATTCAATAATGCGATCAAAGGTGCTTTCGGGTAAATCTGTATCCAGAATAAGATAGCCCTTCTCGGCAAAATGCCTGACCTGTGCTTTGGTTGCTTCGTCCAGATTCGATTGTTCAAGCTCCAGTTCAAAAAAAGGAGAATCAATCCAGGGAAGATTCATTGGGTAAACTTCTTGATTCATAGAGAGTAATATTAAGGTGTAGGTATTTAAATGGACTGGTCAAGTCGATTCATAAGGGAAACACTAGCAGGGAAATCAAACTTGCGAGCAAACAATAATTCAGATTGGATTAACGCTTCGAAATCACTCTCAACCAGCGGATGTCCGTACTTTTCAAGGGGGCGATTCCAATGCGTAAAAGTTTGATTTGTATTACTAATAGGATCAATTAAATCAGCCGGAGCATTGACTAGAATGGTTTGGTAAAATGCCTCGTCTGGACATAAAGCATAGGAAAAGTATTTCTCCATAGCTGGATTTTTTTTACAAAAATCAATCAGATAAAGGCAGGTTTTGCGAGTTAAGCGAACCCAGTTTGAACCAAAATAGAGGGAATAGCCTAAGGGATTGCTATTCGGTAATGGAAATTGACCGCTGGCTTTTAAAACAGTATCTTTTACTCGGTTTAGTAAAGTGTGACCATCGCTTGGATATTTGATAATCAACTTCTTCGTTAAAAAAAAGTAATAGCGGTTATACCGGCTCAGGTGCTGTTGTAAGTGCGGTTGTTCGAAGGAGTAGTAACTCAGAAAATTCGTTTTCGGGTGTTCAAACCAGAATTTTCTCAGCATATCATTACTGACTAATGGGTAGTCCTGAGCACTTAGCAATACAATTCGATGCGTTTCAGGATTCGTCTTTAGCCATTGCTTAATACCAGCCAGGTTTGACTTTATAAAGGAGTAAGATCCCCATTGACTGACGTAACGCTCCTGAACAAAACTAACATTGGGGAAACTGGATACGGCTCTTTCGAAATCAGTGCTGTCTACACTTTTATCAATCGAAATTAAAAAATTACAGTAATCAGCTTGCAATCGTTCAATGAGGCGTTTGAGTTGTTCGGGATTTTTATGGGCAAATATCAAGTACGTACAACTAGACGTAGCCATTGCGGAATAAATAGGAAGTGCGGATTCGGAGGCTAAGTTAGGAATAAGTTTAAAAACATCAAGGCGTCAATTACAATTGACGCCTTGATGTTTAAAATTTGTAAGATTAGAACAGAATTTTAACGAATGTATAGCTTATTAATTTATTGTTATTTCTAAAATAGTATTTAAAACTTATACGCTAAATCCAGAAAGAAACAGTTGCTTTTGATCGATAAGTCACGATCCCGGTAAATATTAACTAGTCCGCGTTGGTAGCTCAATCCAAATGCCAGGGCATCACTGCCACTGAGTGCGTATTCACCTCCGCCCGCCAGCAGTAAATTTACGTCTCCAAATCCAAAAGATCGGCTTCGATCTTTCGAGTCATTATAGAGAAACAACGCATTTAAGGGACGATTGATGGGTTTCTCGGACAGTTTCAGATCCGCTACACCCCCAAATTGTACAAAGAGGCGGAGACGATCCGCGACTTCATTGGTGAGTAACTTGAACGTAACCGGAAGCTGCAAATACTGAAGGTTAAACTGAGAGGTCGTCGCCGAGCCTGGTGGGGTCAAATTACTTAAGAACGTCGCCGAATTACGTACATTCACCCGTTTCACTGTATACCACAAGCCCGTACTAAAGGCGTATTTATCAGTAAAAAAGAAATCAGCGATGGGTCCTAGACTGAGCCGAACGCCTGCTCCGTTATTATCAAAGGAGCTGTATTCACCGGCACTTTCAATGCGATGACCACTAATGAATGGGGAAACTTTAAAACCCATTTGTACGCCGCTGGGACGATACCGAACCAGGCCCCGATCTTCGCGATACTTTTCCCGAACCGGGCGGTACTGAGCGGTAGCTGTAAAGGAAAGAGTGAATAAAAGCCCCAACAGGAGATTTTTTTGCGTAATTTTGCTCGATTTTTTGAAGGTCTTTTTCATGAGAAAAATTTTGATTATCAGCTTCTTGGCTGGAATCTTGGGTACTTTTGCCGCGTGTGAGTCGTCTACAGAGTCAGGTCAGCATACGCTGAAAACGCTGCCCGGAGCCGATACCATCCAGATTCATTTGGCGATCGAACGGCTGGATTCTTCACTTTTTACCTGCTCTTCCAAGGAAGAGGTCAAGCACTGGCTGGATACGCATCCCGGTTTTGTAAACAACTATTTCCCGAAAAATGAGTTCCAGGACCGTAATCAGCTCGTTACCGAACTGCACCGGAGAGTAAACGAACCAAGCCTGCGGGAATTTTATAAACAGGCTCAGGAAAGTTTTCAGAACTTCCAGCCCCTACAGGCCGATTTGCGAACCGCTTTCCGGAACATGAAGGCTTACGATCCCAAATTCCGAACGCCACGCGTGCAACTGGTTTTTACCGGTTTTATGGGCCCCGACCTGATGGTCAGCGACAGCGTACTCGTCATTGGCATTGATTACTTCATGGGTCCTAAAGCCAAGTATCGGCCTGACGTATACGCTTACCAGCTCTGGCGATACACGCCCCAGGCCCTGGTCCCGCAAATGCTGTTCATCGCATCAGAACCTTACGTGAAAAGTGATCCGAAGGACCGTACGCTACTCGCAGAAATGATTAACTACGGAAAAGGCTACTTGTTTGCTCAAACGATGCTTCCTCAGACGCCCGACAGTTTGCTGATTGGCTATACGGGAAAGCAACTCGCAGAAACTGAAATAGCTCAGGATTTGGTATGGGGCCATTTTATCGATGAAAAACTTTTGTACGAAACCAATCCGAACAAAAAAATTCGTTACCTGGGGGATCGCCCGCAAACGCCGGAGATTGGGCCGCGTTGCCCGGGCAGTATCGGGCGTTGGCTGGGCTGGAAAATCGTTCGCTACTATCAGGATAACAATCCGGACGTTTCTCTGAGAGAACTGATGACGAATACAAACGCCCGGCAACTACTGGAAGCTTCGAAATACCGGGGCCAGACGGAACAATAAATTTTTTTTTTACCTTATCCAATAAAGCTATTTTATTCCATCAGAAAGGATGAATAGCCACACGTATGGTTATACTGTTTGTTTTTGCTTTTGTTGTATTACTGGGACTGGGCGGTATTGTCTTCTTTATCGTTACGCTATCGCAGGGAGAGTCCATGCGGGAAGGTCGCCTGAAAAAGTTGACGGCTGAACGCCCATCACTCGACGAGGCTTCCTTTATACAGGATCTGGTGAATCGGGGTTACGATGAATCGCTGGTTCGAAAACTGTACTCGGAATTAGGATGGTATTTATCCGAACACCCTGGCTTTGGACTCAACCCTTCCGACAATGCCGAGAAAGATTACTGGATGCCGAGTGAAAACGTGAAAGATTTGATTGAACGCCTTTTTGCTCAGGTACAGGGCCGGCGTCCGCTCATGGCCGACTGGGCCGCCTGGGAACAGCGTACGGGGAAAGCTCCCGTAGCGGTGCTGGAAAACATGCTCCGCTTTGCGACCAACCGCTAAGCACGATTACTACCGTCTCATTTACACATACTCTATAGATTGCTGAGAGGCTTCGGCTGTTCCTGGCATTTTGCATCACTACCACTTATGGCTAAACGGCAAAGTTCCTTTGGCGAAGAGCCCGCTGCTGAAGACAAGAAAAAAGTAAACCGGGCGGGTATAAATAAAACATTACACGTATTCCGTTTTGTCAAGCCGTACAAGGGCCTGTTCATTATTGGATTGATTTTCCTGGCCCTGTCGCAATTGACGATGATGGCTTTCCCGCTGATGATTCGCGAGATTGTGGCCGTACTGGAGAAGAAATCGCAGTTTACGCTCAATCAGGTATTGCTGGCTTTGTTTGCGGTGCTGGTAGGACAGGCGATTTTTTCGTTTGCCCGGATTTACTTCTTTACCCGCGTTAGTGAGCGATCGATGGCCGATGTACGCAAGAATCTGTACTCGAAGGTAGTTACCTTACCCATTCGTTTCTTCGAACAGCGTCGGGTAGGGGAGTTGATGAGCCGCATGACTTCCGATGTTTCGCAGTTGCAGGATGTCTTGACCATCACGCTGGCCGAATTACTCCGGGGCGTAGCTACGCTGGTGATCGGTATCTTTATTATTGTTACGATTTCCTGGAAGCTTACCTTATTTATGCTGGCGACGTTTCCCCTACTAATTGTCGCGGCAATGGTCTTTGGCAAGTTCATTCGTAAGATGTCCAAGCAGGCCCAGGATCAACTGGCGGCGGCGAATGTGGTGGTTGAGGAAACGTTACAATCCATCAATATCGTAAAAGCCTTTACGAACGAACCCCTGGAAGTAAAACGGTATACAACGGCTCTGGACCGGGGCGTTGCCATTGCCCTGAAAGCGTCCATGTACCGTGGTGGCTTTGTATCTTTTCTAATTTTTACCCTTTTCGGTGGAATCATTGGTGTGGTGTGGTACGGAGCAACGCTGGTACTCAACGGTGAGATGATTATGGCCGATCTCTTCGGCTTTGTCTTATATACCGCTTTTATTGGTGGATCGGTGGGTGGACTAGGGGACATGTACGCCCAGGTACAGAAAACCATTGGAGCCTCGGAGCGGATTCTGGAAATTCTCGAAGAGAAATCAGAAGTAGAAACGGAACAGACGGGAGCCCTGACGAAAGTAGATCTGGAAGGGACCATTGAATTCCGGAATGTGGAGTTCAACTATCCGTCCCGCCCCGATATTCAGGTACTTAAGAAGATCAACTTACAGGTACACCGGGGGGAGAAAATCGCTTTGGTAGGTTATTCCGGAGCTGGTAAATCGACGATTGTACAATTGTTGATGCGGTACTATACGCCGCAGAGCGGTCAGATTCTGGTGGATGATCAACCCATTCAACAATATTCCATTCCGGGCTACCGGAGCCACATGGCGGTTGTACCCCAGGAAGTGATGTTATTTGGCGGAACCATTCGGGAAAACATCGAATACGGTCGTCCGGGAGCTACGGACCAGGAAATTGTGGATGCGGCTCGGAAGGCCAATGCCTATGACTTCATTACTTCATTCCCCGAAGGTTTTAACACCCTCGTTGGGGAGCGGGGCGTGAAGCTTTCCGGTGGACAGCGGCAACGCATTGCCATTGCCCGGGCCATCTTGAAAGATCCGGCGATTCTGATTCTGGATGAAGCGACTTCTTCGCTCGATGCTGAATCAGAAAAACTCGTACAGGATGCGTTGGATCGATTGATGGAAAACCGCACGACGATCATCATTGCTCACCGATTGGCTACGATTCGCAACGTCGATCAGATTTATGTACTCCAGCAGGGCGAAATCATTGAACAGGGGACGCACGAGGAATTATCGCTGATGGAAGAAGGTTTATACAGCGGACTCGTAAAGTTGCAGTTTGAAAATGCCGTAAATTCGAATTAACGTTTCGGACTGGAAATCCGGTCCTTGAAACCTTACTAATACATTCGTATGAATAGACTCGTGCCGATTACGCTTAAACAGCATGGCCTTCGCCATACGGAGGCTCGGGAAGAAGTACTGGATTTGTTTTATACTAAGAATTTTGCCCTCTCGCACGGAGGTCTGGAAAACGAATTGCAGGAACGCTTTGATCGGGTAACCATTTACCGAACCCTGAAGACATTTCTGGATAAGGGAATCATTCATAAAGTACTCGATGATGAAGGTACCGTGAAGTATGCCATGTGTCGCTCCGACTGTCAGGCGGAAGATCATGAGCATCATCATGACCACGTGCACTTCAAGTGCCTAGGTTGTGGACAAACGACCTGCCTGGATGAAGTTCGTATTCCGACTTTGGATTTACCCGAAGGATATAAACGTCAGGAAATCAATCTTCTGGTACAGGGTACTTGCCCGGCTTGCAAGTCTTAATTTCTTAAACGGTATACTAAATACTCTCGGTCGAAAGCCGGGAGTATTTGTTTTATTCGGGGAATAAGTTGACTATAAGCTAGAAAATGCTTGATCGAAAGGCTACAAATCTTTGATTATCAGTAACAAAGCTAGAATGGTTTTTTTGAGGCCGAAGCGGAGGAGTAGATAAGAAGAGCGAAAAGAGTGGAAAGTGACGGAAAGGTTTTTAAGATTATTTAGAAAGAATTTAAATAAATATTTTTCTCCTTGTTTTGACGTTCGGGAAAATTCTTGAGTTTGAAGAACAACGATCCGATTGTAGTTTTGTGAGCCCGGAATGGGTCTATACGGGCATCCCGTACTGAAAATAAAAGTTGAAAAGTATTATGATCAAACGAGCACTTAGCTACTTCTTCGGGACCGCAACGGCTATCATCCTGACGATGTGGAGTAGCACGTCCGGCTTTGCACAGGATCCCGCAAAAGGCGAACAGCTCTTCACTAACAACTGTGCCTCCTGTCACAGTGTGGGAGCAGATAAGCTAATCGGCCCTGGTTTAAAAGGTGTCAACGAACGGCATGATGAAGCCTGGTTGATTAAATGGATCAAGAATCCCGCTGGAATGGTGGCCAGTGGTGATGAACAAGCAACGAAGCTTTACGATCAGTACAAGCCTATCATGATGACGGCGTTCGGAAGTCTTTCCGACGACGATATCAAGAGTATTTTGGCTTACGTAGATCAAAAGAACAAAGGTGGTGAAGCAAAAACTGGCGGAACTGGTGATGGTGCTCCGCAACAAGTAGCCCAAAGCGGTGGTGGCGAACAGTCATCCGGTTTCTTTGGCGTGGTACTGGTTGCTCTGCTAGTCGTCATGATTCTGATGCTGATTGCTCTCTTCGGTATTCTGACCGTATTGAGCCGTCTGGCTACCGTAGACCCTTCTTCACCCGAGGCTCAGAAGATTCCTTTCTTCGCTCGTCTGAAAGAAAGCACTGGTAAACTGGGTAACAACCCCGCCTTCCGTACGGGAGCTCTGCTTTTATTCGTCCTTTTAGCGGGTAAAGTAAGCATCGATGGTATGTACGGTATCGGTATTCACCAGGGCTATGCTCCTAAGCAGCCCATCGCGTTTTCGCACAAGTTGCACGCAGGTGAGTACAAGATCGACTGTAACTACTGCCATACTGGCGTTAATAAAGGAAAGCAGGCGAATATTCCTTCCCCGAATATTTGTATGAACTGCCACAACGCCGTTAAAACTTCTTCCCCTGAAATTCAGAAAATTTACCGGGCTATCGAGAAAGATCAACCTATCGAGTGGATTCGCGTGCACAACCTGCCAGATCTGGCCTACTTCAATCACTCCCAACACGTCAACGTGGGCGGTCTGCAATGTCAGCAGTGCCACGGTGAAGTGGAAAAAATGGAAGTGATCGAGCAACGCTCTACGCTGACGATGGGCTGGTGTATCGATTGTCACCGGAAAACCAGTGTGAATGCTAAAGACAACCAGTACTACGACAAACTGGTTGAGATTCACAAAAAAGAAGGTGTGAAAGACATGAAAGTGGCTGACATCGGAGGGCTGGAATGCTCGAAGTGCCACTATTAATATAACAGGGCGGCTTTCTTTGGAAGCCGCCTTTCCCAACACGAGTTTTTCTAAGAGAATGGAAAATACTACGAAGCGATACTGGCGAGGAATAGAGGAGTTACGAAACGATCCCGAGTTCGTAAAAAACGCTCATCGCGAATTTGCTGATTCATCAGACATTACCGACGGAGGAGGAACCTACCGCCGTGACTTCCTAAAAATGTTGGGCTTTGGCGTAGCGGCGGTTTCGCTGGCTGCCTGCGAAGCTCCCGTACGGAAAGTCATTCCTTATTTAAATAAACCTTCAGACGTTGAGCCCGGTATTGCGAACTGGTACGCTTCTTCGTATGTAGATGGGGGTGATTACAGTGCCATCCTGGTAAAAACTCGCGAAGGACGACCCATCAAAATTGAAGGTAACCCCAATTCAAGTGTATCCCAAGGCGGAACCGGTACGCGTGTACAGGCTTCCGTATTGAGTTTATACGACAATGAGAAGCTAAAAGAGGCTCAAAAGGGTGGTAAGAAAATTGAGTGGGACGCTTTGGATAAAGAAGTGGTAGCGGCTTTGGCCTCTGCTCGCAATATCCGGATTGTATCCAACACGATTTTAAGTCCGACTACGAAAGCCGTTATCGAAACGTTCAAGGCGAAATATCCTTCAACAGTACACGTGTCGTATGATCCGAATTCAGCATACGGACTCACGCAGGTACACGGTGGTCAATTACCCGCGTTTGATTTCAGCAAAGCGAAAGTAATCGTAAGCTTAGACGCTGACTTCCTGGGTAGCTGGATTTCTCCGGACGAGTTCTCGAAGCAGTGGGCCGTAGGCCGTCGTCTTTCGTCGGCCCAAAATGGCAACAAGCAAATGTCACGTCACTACGATTTCAGTACGCTGATGACGCTGACGGCTTCCAATGCTGATTACCGTGGACGGGTGAAACCTTCTCAATCCGGATTAGTAGCTTCTACGCTGCTTCGTCTGGTAGGTGGTTCAGCCAGCACGGCCGATGTTAAAATTGAATTCCTTGAAAAAGCAGCGAAAGATCTGAAAGCAGCTGCTCCGGGTACGACCTTGGTTGTATCAGGTTCGAATGATCCGAACGTACAAACAGTAGTAGCTGAAATCAACAAGGTTTTAGGTAACTACGGTACGACGATTGCCGGCACGAGCAACTACAAACAAGGTGACGATGCCGCTTTCAATACGTTCGTGAATGAATTGAAAGGTGGACAGGTTGACGCGGTAATCTTCTACGGTGCCAACCCAGTATACGATAGCCCACGCGGCAAAGAAATCGCCGATGCGCTTTCACGGGCGAAGGTAAGCGTATCGTTTGCGGATCGGGCTGATGAAACGGCTTCCCTGTGTCAGTACGTGGCTCCGGATTCTCATTTCCTCGAATCATGGGGGGATGCGGAACCCAAACCCGGTTTCTACTCGATCATTCAGCCGACGATTTCAACGATCTTCAGTACGCGTCAGGCTCAGTCTTCTTTACTAGCCTGGGCGGGACAAAACGCTGATTACTACGAGTTCTTGACGAAAAACTGGGCGACTAACATCCTGAAAACGGGAAGTAAGGAAGCTTGGAACAAAGCCTTGTACGAAGGGGTATTCGAACCCGCTAAAGGTACAACGGCGGCGGCTCCGGCAGTAACGTCGGACCTGCTGACGGCCTTGGGCAAAATCAGCGGTGCCTACAAAGCTTCTTCGACGGTGATCGAATTCATGCCGTACGAAAAAGTTTCCATGGGTACGGGCTCACAAGCCAACAACCCTTGGTTACAGGAATGTCCGGATCCCGTTTCAAAAGCTACGTGGGATAACTACGCTGCGATTTCGCAGAAAACGGCGGATAAACTGGGTGTAGCTCAGAATGATATGGTAACGCTGGAAATCGCTGGTAAAGAAGCCATCGAACTTCCCGTATTGATCCAACCCGGCCAAACGGTTGATACCGTTGGTATTGCGATTGGATACGGTCGTCAGAAAGCCGGTAAAGCAGCGGATGGTGTTGGTAAAAACATTTATCCCTGGATCAACTCAGCCGGAGCTGAAATTAAAGTAACGCCAACGGGTAAAACCTATAAGTGGGGTATTGCTCAAACGCAGACGCACAACACCGTTATGGCTCGTGAGTCTGTTGTACAGGAAACGGTACTGGCTCAATACCAGGAGAATGTTAAAGCAGGACGGTTCCAACCGAAAATTGCTACCTCTGAAGGAAGCAAAAGTCCTGGCGACATTTCCCTCTGGAATGGTCACGAAAAGCAAAATCACAGCTGGGGAATGGTCATTGACCTGAACCTGTGTACGGGTTGTGGTTCTTGCGTAGTAAGTTGCCAGGCAGAAAACAACGTACCCGTAGTCGGTCGTAAAGAAGTAGTAATGCGTCGTGAAATGCACTGGATTCGCATTGACCGTTACTATTCATCGGTACAACCCACGGAAGATGAAGGCGTATTCCAGGAATTGAAGACGTTGGAATCAGCGGCTGAAAATCCGGAAGTCGTATTCCAGCCCATGTTGTGCCAGCACTGCTCGAATGCTCCCTGCGAAACGGTATGTCCAGTATTGGCTACTACGCACAGCAACGAGGGTCTCAACCAAATGACGTACAACCGTTGTATCGGTACACGTTATTGTGCCAACAACTGTCCGTATAAAGTACGCCGGTTTAACTGGTTCAAATATTTTGACGAAGATCGTTTCCCTTACCACTTCAACAATGACCTGGGTAAAATGGTCATCAACCCTGAAGTTACGGTTCGTAGCCGTGGGGTAATGGAAAAATGTTCTTTCTGCGTACAACGTATCCAAGCTACCAAACTGGCAGCGAAGAAAGAGCGTCGCAGACCTTACGCGAATGAAGTACAAGTAGCTTGTTCGCAATCTTGCCCCACAGGAGCAATTGTTTTTGGTGACATGAACAATCCGGAAAGTAACATTTCTCAACTGCTGGCGGTAGAAAAAGAAGGACGTGCCTTTACCATGCTAGAAGAAATTAACGTATTGCCCCAGATCAGCTATCTGACGAAAGTACGTAACAAAGATTTCGCCGATTCCGTAGCTCCCAACAAAAAAGAGCTCGGTCACGGAGAAGGTCACGAGCATAAAAAAGTAAAAGAACACGCGTAACCGATTTCTCATCCCTTCTGACGAGTTTCGGCCCGTCAGAAGGGATTATATTATTCAATAGAAACTCTGAAAATTTAGAAATATGTCACACGTCAGTGCTGTTGTAAGGCCTCCTTTGGTGACAGGTGGAAAATCCTACCACGACATTACCGAGGACGTATGCCGGCAGGTAGAGGGAAAACCGACTACTTCGTGGAAGATCGTTTTCGCTATTTCCTCGCTGGTTTTAGCCGTGGGTACGGTTTCGGTATTTTGGACTTGGTGGGATGGTTTGGGTAACTGGGGTTTAAATAAAACCGTTGGTTGGGCCTGGGACATTACCAACTTCGTATGGTGGGTAGGTATTGGTCACGCAGGTACGCTGATTTCGGCGATTCTTTTGCTGTTCCGTCAAAAGTGGCGGACGTCCGTTAACCGGGCAGCAGAGGCCATGACGATCTTTGCCGTTATTTGTGCCGCTAGCTTTATCTTAATGCACGCCGGCCGGGCTTGGTTAGCGTACTGGTGTATCCCTATTCCTAATACGTACGGTTCGTTGTGGGTTAACTTTAACTCACCCCTGGTTTGGGACGTATTTGCTATCTCAACGTACTTCTCCGTATCCTGCTTATTCTGGTACGCGGGTTTGATTCCGGATTTAGCAACCATTCGTGACCGTGCCAAGAGCAAAGTTTCTAAATACATCTACGGTCTGCTTTCAATGGGCTGGAATGGAAACACGAAAACTTGGGCTCGTTACGAATACGTATCATTGATCCTGGCTGGTATTTCTACACCGCTGGTACTTTCGGTACACACGATCGTATCTTTTGACTTTGCTACGTCTGTTATTCCAGGCTGGCACACGACGATTTTCCCTCCCTACTTCGTAGCGGGTGCTATCTTCTCAGGTTTTGCCATGGTAAATAACCTGCTGTTGATCGTACGTTGGACCTTTAAACTGCAAGACTACATTACGATTGAGCACATCGAGACGATGAATAAAATCATCACCGTTACGGGTTCTATCGTAGGTATCGCTTACATCACGGAGTTCTTTATTGCAGCGTATTCAGGAGTTAGTTACGAACAATACGCGTTCATTAACCGGGCTACCGGACCTTACTGGTGGGCTTACTGGGCGATGATGACCTGTAACGTAGTTACGCCCCAGCTGTTCTGGATTCGTGGCATCCGTCGTAGCATCACCTGGACGTTTGCTTTAGCCGTAGTCGTAAACATTGGTATGTGGTTTGAGCGTTTCGTAATTATCGTAACGTCTCTGCACCGTGATTATATCCCTTCAAGCTGGGCTATGTTCTCACCGACGCTGATTGACATCGGGGATTACGTGTTCACCTTTGGTCTGTTCTTCGTTCTGTTCCTGTTGTTTGCCAAGTATTTACCCGTTATCAACATGGCGGAAGTAAAAGCAGTAATGAAGAGTTCTTCCGAGCGTTTCCCTTATAAAGTGAAACCTAGCTCGAAAAAACCTGGACAACACGTAACCGAATAAGCTCAATTCAAGGAAAAAGCATTCAATCCTCATGGATACCAACAAGAGATTTTTAGTAGGAGTGTACGATGATGATGACGAGGTGATGGCGGCCGTGAAAACGGTGCGTGCCAGCGGCATCAAGATTCATGACGTATATACTCCATTCCCTGTACACGGCTTGGATAAAGCCATCGGTCATGCCCGTACTCGGATTCCGGTAGTTGCCTTCATGTTCGGTACGCTGGGTTTGATCACCATGTTTGTCTTCACGTACTATACTATGCGTTTAGACTGGCCTATGAACATTGGGGGTAAAGATTTTTACGCTTTGCCAGACTTCATTCCACCGATGTTCGAATTTACGGTATTGTTCACGGCCTTTGGTATGGTATTTACCTTCTTTATTACCAATGGATTGTGGTGGGGTAACAAAGCTGTCATTTTCGATTTGCGTAGTACCGACGATAAGTTCGTTATGGCTATCGATACTGCTTCCAACCAGAAATCAGAAGCGGAGATTGAGAAGGCTCTTCGGGAAACCGGTGCCATTGAAATCAATGTAAAAGAAATTGTTGAGGAAGAAGACTAAGTGAAAGGATAGGGCATCTGTTACCAGATGCCACTCTATCGAGCGTTAATATCAACTTGATTGGACAATGAAAAAATACCTACCGTTTGTGTGGATTGCAGCTTCCCTTGTGGTGGTTTTGCTGGCATCCCTGAAACGTGATCCTCAACACCAGGCCTGGGAATTTGCTCCTAACATGTACTATCCCGTAGGCTATGAGCCCCTGTCACAAATTGATGCTAACCCCATCAACAGTGCTACAGGAAAAGGTAACCTGAACATGCGGGTACCGGTAAAAGGCACTATTCCTCAGCAAAGCTTTACGACTACGCTGGGTGATACGACGGTGTCAGCACTGGAGCGGATGGATCTGATCGCACGGAACGTTCCGGCTGACAGTATTGCCATGTCAGAAGCAGTTCTTTCGAATCCTATTGCGACTACTGACAAATCATTGAAACAAGGCGAGTTACTCTACGGCCGCTACTGTCTGCACTGCCACGGTGGTACGGGTAAAGGCGATGGCTTAGTAGGTAAGAAATATGGCGGGGTACCCGTGTATTCGAGCGACGCTTTGAAAAATCTGAACGACGGACATATCTATCACGTCATTACCTACGGTAAGGGTCGGATGTGGCCTCATGGTTCGCAGGTATCACCTGAAGATCGCTGGAAAATCGTTCAGTACGTGCACAAACTTCAGCAAGAACCCTAATCTATTAAAGAGTTAACTGGAAATCGTTAATGATTTATTGACGATTAGCGAACAACTGATAACGAATAACGAAAGTATAATGGCAGAGCACAATCACCATTTTGATCCAGCGGAGATGGAAGAATGGTATGACTTTACCTCCTCTTCAAAGCGTAAGCTGATTATCGGTATGCTGGCAGGTCTGGCTACTCTTTTGATTGGTGCGTTTTTATTATCCAAAGGTTGGGGAATCGGACTTAATCACGTACATGAGCATGCCGAACATGCAGCTCATGGGCACGAAGCTCATCACGGTTTACCCGCGTGGGCAAAGCGTGTAGTGGCTAACCTTTGGATGAACGCAGAATTCTTTACCGGTATTTCAGTAATCGGTATGTTCTTCGTAGCCATTCAATATTTATCCTGGGCGGGCTGGTCCTCCATCATTAAACGAATTCCTGAAGCATTTCCGGCATTCCTTCCCTTCTCAGGAGCGATCATGATCGCTCTGTATTTAGTGTTTGGTCATGAAATTTTCCACTGGCGTCATGAAGGCATCATGGATCCCGAAAGCGAGCATTACGATGCGATCATTGCAGGCAAAAGCTGGTATTTGAACAATGCATTCTTCTTGATCCGTACGGTTCTTTACCTGGGTTCCTGGTATGTGTTATGGATGTACCTGCGTAACCTGTCTAAGCAGGAAGACGCGATTGGTGGTACGGAATGGTGGTATAAAATGAAGTACCTATCCCGGATCTTTATTCTGGTATTTGCCGTAACGTCCTCTACAAGTGCCTGGGACTGGGCCATGTCTATTGACACGCACTGGTTCTCCACCATGTTTGGCTGGTATCACTTTGCTTCTTGGCACGTAACGGGTCTAGCCGTTACTACGCTGACGGTCATTACTCTGAAAGAAAAAGGTTATTTGCCCGCAGTAAATGAAAACCACTTGCACGATCTGGGTAAATTTATGTTTGCCTTCTCTATTTTCTGGACCTATGTATGGTTTGCTCAGTTCCTGCTGATCTACTATGCCAACCTTCCCGAAGAGACAATTTATTACAGAGAGCGTTTTAGCGGTTACGGTGGCATCTACAAAGCTCCCTTCTTCATTAACTTGTTCATGGGCTTCTTGGTACCCTTCTTGTGGTTCATGACGCGTGATGCAAAACGGAATTTCGTATTCCTGAAAGTAGGATCTTTTGCCATCATCATTGCTCACTATTTCGACTTCTATCAAATGATGATGCCGGGTCTGGTAGGAGCAAACGGAGGATTTGGTTTGATTGAGTGGGGTACGACGTTGTTCTTTGCCAGTGCCTTTATTTATGTAATATCGGCTCAGTTAACGAAAGCTTCGTTGGTAGCTAAAAACCACCCCATGCTGGAAGAAGCCGTTCATCACGATATTTAGTAGTCGTACCGAACGTTGCATTTATCCTAGGTGTTCTGAAATAGAAAAGTATCAAAAACAAAGATTGTCATGGTTTATATCGTTGGTTTGCTGGCGGCCGTTCTGTTGGTACTTACTTTGGTAGTACTCAATCGGATGTCCGTATTCACCAAAGGTTTTGCTTCGCCTTCGGCTAGCAATGAACCGGGATTAGCAAACAAAATCAATGCGGCCCTGTTGCCGATTGTGTTCGTGTTGGGTAGCATTGCAGGGGTATGGTCTTTTATGGAAGCGGCTCCTAAATTTCTGCCCGATCCCTCGTCGACTCATGGTAAAGAGATCGATACGATGTTCTGGTGGTTCATGGGAATCGTTACCACCGCTTTCTTTTTAACGAGCGTATTATTATTTGCATTTTCATTCAAGTATCAGTACGATCCGAAACGTCGGGCTACGTTCTATCCGGTGAATCACCGCTTGGAGCTGGCTTGGACGGTAATTCCGGCTATCATCATGGCAATCATGGTATTCATGGGCTGGCGAGTTTGGCGGGATATTACTACGGAAGCTCCCGCGGATGCGTATGTGATTGAAGTAACGGGCAAGCAGTTTAACTGGATTGCTCGTTATCCCGGTGTAGATGACAATAAGTTAGGTAGCTACAACTACAAACTGATTGATGCGACGAATGAAGTAGGTATTGATCTTTCTGATGAAGCAGCCTTTGATGACGTAATCAGCAATACTTTGTATCTTCCTAAAGGAGTGCCGGTATTATTGAAAATTCGTGCTCGTGATGTACTCCACAGCGTATTCCTTCCTCACTTACGTGTGAAAATGGATGCGGTACCAGGTATGCCTACCAAATTCTGGTTTACGGCAACGAAAACAACGGATGAGATGAAAGCCGAGACGAACGATCCTAAATTCGAGTATCGTCTCAACTGTACGGAGATTTGTGGCCAAGGTCACTTCTCTATGAAAATGAACGTAGTAGTATTAGAGGAAGACGACTTTAAAGCTTGGTTGAAAACCCAGAAATCTTTCCTGGCTACCAACACTAGCTATTTGGATCGTGTACCGGCTCGTTTGAAAGCAAAAGCAATGAAGTATACGGAGTCGGCTGAAGAAGCTCCCGCGGGTGAGTCTGCCCCTGAAGGAGAAGCAGCTCCGGCTGATAGTACGGCCGCTGCTTCGGGTGCTACTGCTTCCCTACGTTAATTTTGCATCTTAAAAACTAAAAAAGAAGATATGGCACTGACTCACGACGATCATCACGACGTTCATGACGTTCATGAGCACGAGCATGAGCATCACGAGCAAAATTTCATCCAGAAGTACGTCTTCTCGGAAGACCATAAAATGATTGCCAAACAATATCTGGTAACGGGTATTATCTGGGCTTTCATTGGTGGATTGCTTTCCATTCTGTTCCGTCTTCAGTTAGGTTTTCCTGATTTGAAACTGGATGGACTGCGGTGGCTTTTAGGCAACTGGATAAATGCAGAAGGAAAACTGGAAACGGAATTCTATCTGGCTTTAGTTACGATGCACGGTACCATCATGGTATTCTTCGTACTGACGGCAGGTTTGAGCGGTACGTTCTCGAACTTCTTGATTCCTTTACAAATTGGAGCACGTGACATGGCTTCTGGATTCCTGAACATGCTTTCGTTCTGGTTCTTCCTGGTCGCTGGTTTGATCATGTTTACTTCCCTGTTCATTTCAACGGGACCTGCCGCAGGGGGTTGGGTAATTTATCCGCCTTTGTCAGCTATCCCAACGGCCTCTAATGGCTCAGGATTGGGTATGACGCTTTGGTTGATTTCGATGGCTTTGTTCATTGTGTCTCAGTTAATGGGAGGTTTGAACTACATTACCACGATCATTAACCTGCGTACGCGTGGTATGTCTTTTAGCAAGCTTCCGCTGACGATCTGGTCATTCTTCCTGACCGCAGTACTGGGTCTGCTTTCATTCCCCGTTTTGTTAGCTGCTGCTCTGTTATTGATTTTTGACCGTAGTTTCGGTACGAGCTTCTACATCTCTGAAATCTACATCGGTGGTGAAGCTTTGCCTCAGCAAGGTGGATCAGCGATTCTGTTCCAGCACTTATTCTGGTTCCTGGGTCACCCCGAGGTATACATCGTATTATTGCCAGCATTGGGTATTACTTCTGAAGTTATTGCTACGAACTCTCGTAAGCCTATCTTTGGTTACCGTGCCATGATTGGTTCGATGTTAGGTATTACCTTACTGGCTTTTATTGTATGGGCTCACCACATGTTCGTATCAGGTATGAACCCCTTCCTGGGTTCCGTATTTATGTTCCTGACACTGATCATTGCGGTACCCTCTGCTGTAAAAGCCTTTAACTATATCACTACGCTCTGGAAAGGTAACATCGTCTTCACACCGGCTATGTTGTTCTCCATCGGTCTGGTATCGCTTTTCGTAGCGGGTGGGGTTACAGGTATTATCCTGGGTAACGCTGCTTTAGATATCCAATTACACGATACGTACTTTGTAGTGGCTCACTTCCACTTAGTAATGGGTTCTGCCTCCTTCTTCGGACTGATGGCTGGGGTATACCACTGGTTCCCTAAAATGTATGGTCGTATGATGAATGATACGCTGGGTTACATTCACTTCTGGCTTACATTCATTGGTGTATTCTGCGTGTTTTTCCCGATGCACTACATTGGTATCGCTGGTTTCCCCCGTCGTTACTACTCGTTCTCAACGTACGATCTGACGAACTCATTCGCTGATTTGAACATGTTCATCAGTGTAGCCGCTATCGTTACATTTACTGCCCAGGGTCTATTTGCCTGGAACTTCTTCTACTCTATTTTCAAGGGTAAGAAGTCCGTACAGAACCCCTGGCGTTCGAACACGATCGAATGGACGGCTCCTGTAGTACCGGGTCACGGTAACTGGGAAGGACCTATTCCTGCCGTATACCGTTGGCCTTACGATTACTCGAAGCCAGGTGCAGTAGAAGACTACATTCCTCAAACGGTACCTTTCTCTTCAACGCCCGAGTCTAACCTACCGGAAGAAACGGAGCAAATTGCTTTAGAGAAAGCTATTGAAGAATTACATGTCTTCCAGAAAGAAGTGTCTGCCAAATCAGGTGGTCATTAATTCGGTAGCTGACCAAATGCATAAAAAAGAAAGGGCTCTGGAAGGAGCCCTTTCTTTTTTATGCGTTCTACCATTCAAGCCAATCAACGGATTGAAATCTTTTTATCGGGGGAATAATTTCGATTGTATCTTTGTTGCCTAGTAGAAGCAAGCGTGCCGCTATGAACTTTAGAAAATTAGGCATTGCTACGATTGTTGTTGTATACTTAGTAGTCGTAGCAGGTGGCGTGGTGCGAAGTACGGGAGCGGGTATGGGTTGTCCCGACTGGCCCCGATGTTTCGGAACTTGGGTACCACCTACGGATATCTCTCAATTACCCGCAAATTATCAGGAAATCTTTGGTGCCAAACTCAAAGGGGAGGTGCTGTTTAATCCAGTGAAAACCTGGACTGAATACATCAACCGACTCGTAGGCGTATTAGCGGGCCTTTTTGTATTTGCTACGCTATTGACGTCACTCAAATACTGGAACAAGGACCGTTCGTTATTCTGGCTTTCGCTGGTGAGCTTTTTATTAATGGGTTTTCAAGGCTGGTTAGGAGCCAAAGTGGTTTCCACCGAATTAAAGCCGTTGATCATTACGCTCCATATGCTCGTGGCAATCGTCATTATTTTCGTATTGATTTACGCGGTAGCCAGAGCCTATTCGCGGGTAACGCAAGTAGAGAAGGTACAGAACAAACCCTTACTGAACCGAGTACTGGCTTGGGCTATTGCTCTTTCGGTAGTTCAGGTAATGATGGGCACACAAGTACGGGAAGCGATTGATGAAGTCATCTTCCAAATTGGTTACGAGAATCGTAGCCAATGGATCGAGCAGGCTAGTCAATCCGGGATCTGGTTTTACGTACACCGGTCTTTTTCATTAATTGTTCTTTTCGTCCATGGTTGGTTTATCAAAGCCCTGTGGCAGTCTACCCGTCAGGACGGCTTATTAAAGTCGTACGCTAAAGCGATGTTGGCTTTAGTAATGATTGAGATTCTGACGGGCATAGGGATGGCGTACTTCTCCATTCCTGCTTACTTACAGCCCGTACACCTTACGCTGGCCTTAGTTATGCTAGGCGTACAATTTGTAGCTTATTTACTATTGAATGCCGAACGTGTGTTCGGTACCATTAAAGTGGCATCGACTGATCCCTATTCAGCGGCCTTAGGAACGAGCAATGTCTGAAGTAAAAACGAGTGTATTAGAACTTACCTGGCAGGAAAAAGCGAAAGCATATGTTGAATTACTCAAGCACCGCCTGAGTAGCTTTGTTGCTTTGTCCGGAGCCTTTGGTTATTATTTGGCTGTCAAAGAAGTCGACTGGACGAAACTGATTCTCATCACAATCGCCGGATTCTTCATTACCGCAGCTTCGAACATCATCAATCAAATTTACGAGAAAGACAGCGATGCGTTAATGAAACGTACCCGTAATCGGCCTTTACCTTCGGGACGATTGACGGTACGTGAGGCAACGATCTACTGTTTGTTGCTGACCGTATTCAGTCTTTTTCTATTCGTCCATTTCTTCAATTTCCGTTCGGCTATTGTAGCCATTCTTTCGGTCATCTTATACGGTTTCGTCTATACGCCATTAAAGCGTTCAGGACCCATTGCCGTATTCGTTGGAGCCATTCCCGGAGCTTTACCTCCCATGATTGGCTGGGTAGCCGCTACGAATCAATTTGGATGGGAACCAGGTGTACTGTTTGCTATTCAGTTTTTCTGGCAGTTTCCGCATTTCTGGGCATTAGCCTGGATGATCGATGAAGATTACAAACAGGCGGGAATTCAGTTATTACCCTACAAAGGAGACAAAGGAGCCAAAACGGCCCGTGCGATCATTGGCTATACGTTGTTTCTCGTACCGCTAGGCTGGATTCCTTATGAATTAGGAATTACGGGTATCGCTTCCGCCATCATCGCTACTATTGGTGGGCTTCTTTTCTTAGGCCATGCCTTTTACTTAAAGCGAGAAATTAGTGATGCCGCCGCTCGTCGCTTGTTTTTTGTTTCCATTACCTATCTGCCGATTCTCCAAATCGTGTTTTTATTGGATAAAGCTTAACGTAGCTTTTTAACGTAATCGCAGCATTTACATCGTCATGAATACTGAAATAACATCTGCTCCAAGTTTGATGGAAGAAGCCAAACCCACCTTTTCGTTCCATCCTAAAAAATTTATGCTCTGGCTTACCATAGCCGCCATCACCATGTCCTTTGCGGGCTGGACGAGTGCGTATTTGGTACGTCGGGCAGAAGGCAACTGGCTTGAGTTTGAAATACCAATGATTTTCTGGTATAGTACTGGCGTTCTGCTGGTCAGCAGTCTTTTTATGCATTTATCGGTGCGAGCTGCAAAAAAAGACCAATTTGGCCAACTCAAAACAGCGATTTCGATTACTTTTGCACTCGGCTTGGTGTTTCTGTATCTGCAAGTAGAAGGTTTCTACGAGTTAGTTCATCAGAAATTATTCCTGGTTGGCAATCCAGCCGTTTCTTTTTTTGACGTATTGATTTTCATTCACGGCCTGCACATCATTAGTGGTCTGATTGTTTTAATCTTTGCTTTTGTGGCAGCCTGGCGAATGCAAATCCACGCCAAGAAAAGAGACCGTATTGAGATGGCAGCAATGTATTGGCACTTTTTAGATGCTTTATGGCTGTACCTTTTTATCTTTTTGCTGAATTTCCGCTAGTAAAAAAGCCACGATATTACGCCTCTCAACGGAGCGAAAAACGAAATTATTAACTGTAAACTGAATTAGCGTACATGGCAACACACGCTGCTGCTGAACCGAAACAACTATGGCTGGGCGGTGCCGAACCGATGAAAGCCAGCTATGGTAAACTGATGATGTGGTTGTTCCTCTTATCAGATGCCTTCTCTTTCTCTGGCCTGTTAATTGCATATGGACTGGTGCGTTATGCCCACCCAGCATACGACGGGGATGTTGAAAATTTCGTTTTTTCGAATCAGTACTGGCCGATTCCAGAACGCGTATTTGAAGCGGTTCCTTTCTTCCACGGTTATCAACTACCCCTGGTTTTTGTAGGCTTGATGACCTTCATTTTGATCTTCAGTTCGGTAACGATGGTATTAGCCGTTGAGGCGGGTCACCGGAAAGATAAGGCTGATGTTGAAAAATGGATGCTTTGGACGATCTTGGGTGGTATCACTTTCTTGGGCTCACAAGCTTGGGAATGGGGTCACTTCATTACGGGTACGGATAAACCTACTATCTTAACGGATGTAATCAACGGTGTACAGGTAACGAAAGAAGTATTCGGAGCCAACCTGCACGTGAACCAGTATGGTCCGCAGCCCTTTGCTGATTTCTTCTTCTTTATTACGGGTTTCCATGGTACGCACGTAACTTCCGGCGTTATTCTAAACATCATCGTTTTCTTCAACGTTTGTATGGGTCTTTACGAACGTCGCGGACATTATGAGATGGTTGAGAAAGTTGGTTTGTACTGGCACTTTGTGGATCTGGTCTGGGTCTTTGTATTTACATTTTTTTACCTGGTATAATCGAAAAGAAATATGGCATCGGAATACACTGAATATGTAGAGAAGAACGGTAAGATGGTAGCCAAACCGCAAACCAAGAAGATTTGGCGTACCTTCTGGATTCTATTGATCATCACTGTTCTGGAATTCGTTGTAGCGTTTTCGTTACCCCACCATATGCACCTGCTGAAAGTATCCATCTTCGTGGGTATGACCATTGTGAAGGCTGCCTACATCATGGGTGAATTCATGCACTTGTCAGGTGAAACTAAGAGTTTATTCTGGACCATTATTGTCCCTCTTGTTTTCATTGCGTGGTTAGTACTGGCTCTGCTGATGGAAGGTGGTTTTATCTCTTCTTACTAAGCGTTCGGTCTAGAACGAATCAGAAGCGTACATTCGCTTCATGAGGAGCAATAGCTATGTGGAATATTAAAAAAGCCGGAATCCTAATCTTGATGTTAGTGATTCCGGTTTTATTCTTTTTGTGGATTCGTTTCGGTGGTGTCAATCATTATTCGCTGCCCCGTTATTTTCCGCTACGGGATACCCTAACCAATCAGGTAGTCATCAAAAAAAATGGCCCGAACCGAGCTTGGTGGGAGCCTGAGCAGGACACGCTTTATCATACGATTCCAGCGTTTCACTTACTGAATCAGGACAGTACTTGGGTAAACGGTGATATTCTGAAAGGGAAAATTGTCGTAGCCGATTTCTTCTTTAGTCGTTGTCCAACGATTTGTCCGAAGATGTCTACGCAATTGAACCGGATTCAGGATATATTCCTCAACAATCCCGATGTATTGATCGTCTCTCATTCCATCGATCCTACGCATGATACGCCCTCGGTGCTTCGTGCGTATGGGAAACGCTACGACGCTGAACCCGGAAAATGGGTTTTTCTAACGGGTGATAAAGCTCAAATTTATCAGTTGGCTATCAAAGGCTATAAACTACCCGTACAGGATGATAAAGCTCAAACGGCGGACGCCTTTACCCATGATAGCAAACTGGTACTGGTAGACAAAGAAGGCGTCATACGAGGCTATTACGATGGTGAGGATAAGGAAGAAATTGATCGCTTAATCCTTGAAGTTAGAGTACTGCTCGATATTTATAAAAAACGAGAATCCAAATGAGTCGATTAACGATACCGCAGGAAAAGCAAAAGAGCTACCTGCGACTCATTCGCATTTTATCGGTGGTTATTCCCCTAGCCGTAGCGGTACTGCTTAATCCGCGTGTGCCGAAGGTACAGATGGGCGAATGGACGAAACTTCTCCCGCATTTGAACGCTTTGATCAACACGGCAACGGCTGTTCTGCTGATCATCGGTTATCTCATGATTAAACGGGGGAATGTCGCAGCTCACCGCCGGGCCATGCAAACGGCTTTCGTACTAGGTTCGCTATTTCTGGTTTCGTACGTTTTATACCATCTTACCAATGAGTCCACTGCTTTTGGAGGAGTAGGGGTAGGCGTGCGAACTTTTTATTATGTCATTCTAGTTAGCCATATTGTATTATCCATCGTGGTGGTACCTTTTGTGCTACTGGCGGTGTATTATGCGTGGAGTAACCAGATTCCCCGGCATAAGCGAATTGTGAAAGTGACGTATCCCGTATGGCTATACGTATCTGTAACGGGCGTGATTGCTTATTTAATGATTAGTCCGTATTACCACTAAAGTTTTCGAGACGAATGAAACGTTTGCTGGCTTCTGGCGTACTGGTACTACTTTCCTGTACCCTTACTTTCGCCCAATGTGCCATGTGCCGGGCTTCTGTAGAAAGTACGTATAATGACGGTCATTACCTGAATGGTTCAGGTTTGAATACCGGAATCTTGTACTTATTAGTAATGCCTTATTTAATTGTGGCTTTGATTGCTTACTTCTGGTACCGTAGTAGCCGAAAGGAATACGCTCAGAAAATAGCTCTTTGGCAACGTATGAAAGGGATTAGTCAGTAGTAGTTAAGTTGTAGTGATTGATTTATTGCCGATAAGTAGCCTCCTAGTTTTTGACTAGGAGGTTTTTATTTTTTCACCTTCCTACAATAAATTTTAAAAGGGCTTGCAACCTTTGCAGACGGCTCTGCATCTACCCAACAGTAAAACCACCCTTATCCCGTCTTGTGAAAATTTTATCTTTATTTCAAACGGAAGAGCAACTGGTGAAAGCCTGTCAGAAGGCTGACCCTAAAGCCCAGCGACGGGTGTACGAAAAGTACTCGGCCCGGATGCTAGCCGTTTGCCGAAGATATTTCAAAGATGAGTACGAAGCGGAAGAATGCATGGTGGAAGGGTTTGTGAAAGTGTTTGAACGCATCAGTCAGTTTAAGCTGGAAGGAAGTTTTGAAGGTTGGATTCGTCGAATTGTTGTCAATGAATGCTTAATGGCATTGCGTTCGAAAAAACAGCTGGGCTGGCAAACGAGTTATGATGAAATCCTGTATGAACCCGATCCGCAGCTTCCTGAAACAGCCTTGGAAGTAGCTGACTTACTCAAATTAATTGATCAGCTGCCTACGGGTTACCGGACGGTATTTAACTTATACGCCATTGATGGGTACAGCCATGAAGAAATTGCTCGTACCTTGCAAATAACCGAGAGTACGTCCAAATCGCAATTACACCGGGCTAGAGCGTTGTTACAACGGCTCATTACCGAAACCGATGCCCGGTTGTCAATAAATTATTAATCGTATGAAAGAACCCAAAGAAAATCATCCGATTGACCACTTGTTCGCCCGGAAATTAAAGGACCACGAGCAAGTACCCCGATCTGAAGCCTGGCATAAGCTAGAGTCGCGGCTGAATAATAGCCATACGCAGCGGAAAGGATTGCCTTTATGGGCTAGGTACTCGGCAGCAGCTTCCGTAGCCGTATTGCTACTAGCGGGATGGTGGATGATTCAACCCTCTACCACCTCTAGCGGGCCGGAGTTAGCCCTAGAAAAACCGCAAGTGATAAAGCCCATTGCTACTCCTGAGCAAAGCCCAGAAGCTGAGATTACTCCCAATCCAGTAGAGACCCCTACGGAACGGGTACCACAGACAGAACTGGCTGCCGCAAAAAAGAAAGAACCGCGAGCGAAAGCAATAGAGCCGAAGCCACGGCCCGTGCCGGTTGAAGACCAGTTAGCCGTTACTACCTCTATAACGAGTCCTACGCCGCAAACGGTAGAGTCTAAGCCGTCCGTAACCGTCTCAACCAGTGCACCGGTAGAAATGGTCGCTCAAGCGGCTACGAAAACCCAGGAAGTAGTGGAGCCGAAAGTTTTTATAGTCAAAGTAACGGAAACCGGTGAAGCGGCCTCGGGAGTAGCCAGTGAGGAAGCCTTGGGTAAACGCACGAAGGGTAAATTCTTCTCTCGTCTGGCTAAAGGCATTAAACACATTCAGGAAGGAGAATGGAAAGAAGTGGGTCTAGACGGAAAAACAATTATGGCCCGAACCGAGGACAATCTTTTTAAAAAGAATTAAGCAACCTTTCATACTGATCGGACATCTGGAAGTTAAATCGTTAGAAATATCTTATGAAACGCATCGTTACCGTTTTGCTGGCCTTTCTAGGAACGCTGGGCATGGCTTCAGCCAGTGATATTGTTCGGGATTCGATTATCGTGGTGATGGGAGACAAGTCCCGCATTATCATCTACGGAGAAAATAAAGAGGAGTTGAAAAAACTGCTTAACTACGATGTAAATCGATTACTAAAGGATGTAGGCGGAAAGATTGACTCTACGTCTGAAGCAGGCACTACCCGCGTAATTTTAGGCGAAGTCGATGGTGACAAGTACCGTAAAAAAGGCCGCGGCACCATTACTATTCAGGATCGCCAGATTACCATTGAAGCCAATGGCGATACAACGTATCAGATCAAACGCGTAAAGCGTACGCGTCCGTGGTGGCAAAACGATCAGGATAACTTCGTAATATCCTTTGGATTAAACGCCTACGGCAAAAAAGAAGACCTCAACTACGATCCTCAGGATTACGATTTACGGCCCCTGGGATCGCGGTTTTTCTCCCTGGGATTCTACCGGAATCCCACGCTGATTAAAGGAGAGGATGTTGCCTTACGGATGCGATTAGGATTTGAGTTTACATGGTACAACTTCATGTTTGAAGGCAATAATGTAGCCAGAAAAGGAGCGGAACGCATTGAATTTACTGAATTCACGGAACCCCTGAAAAAGAGCAAACTGACGGTATGTTACGTGACCGTGCCCGTCATGCCAACCCTTGCCATACGGAAAGGCGTGATTTCGCACATTGGGGCGGGGGGGTACGTAGGCTACCGACTCGATAGTTACACGAAAACCAAGACGCAGAATAATAAAAAAGATCATAATCATGCTGGGTACTGGCTGAATGATTTTCGGTACGGTCTGATGGCGGAAATTGGCTTCCGTAACTCTGTGGATCTGTTTTTCCAGTATGATCTAAACGAACTCTATCAGGAAGCTCGTGGTCCCAAAGTGCAAGCCGTTAGTTTCGGTGTTCGCCTGAATTAGGGTTAACGAATGCGGTAAGAAAGGAGTAGCTGAGGAATTGGCTACTCTTTTTTTATAAAACAGAAATTTTTTTCAATCCCATACAAAGGCTAAAACATTTGACAATGAAAGCATTAGCTAATGGTTAGGTAAGAGAAGAGGCAGCCGACAAGAAATTTTTTTAAGTAGGGTATTGACATGGGCTGAAGATCACTGTACTTTTGCAACTCCAAACCGGAAGGTAAAGGGAAAACGTTCTCTGATACAAGATTAAAGAATTACCATTTGGGGCGATACCAGAGTGGCCAAATGGGGCAGACTGTAAATCTGCTAGCGTATGCTTACGGTGGTTCGAATCCATCTCGCCCCACAATTCATAAGAACCCGTTGGGTCGGGTTCTTATTTTAGTTTAGTCGTATGCGGGCGTAGCTCAGTTGGTAGAGCGGCAGCCTTCCAAGCTGCAGGTCGCGGGTTCGAGCCTCGTCGCCCGCTCAAACATTTGAGCGTTTAGTTTTTAAAATTCTTTCCATCCGGGAAGAATTTTTGTGTAAAGTTTCAGTTACGCTCGTAAGATTTACCCATTACAACGGAGATGTGCCGCTTACTGGTAGATCTCAAACGTAAGTAAATATTATTGCCTTTGTAGCTCAGGGGTAGAGCACTTCCTTGGTAAGGAAGAGGTCAGGGGTTCAAATCCCCTCAAAGGCTCTGAAACTTTCTTTCCGTAGTTTAGGTTGAAAGATCAGGCATTGCGAAATCCCTCTCCGCATAGAGAGGGACTTTTTTCGTAAGGAAAGGTGCAAGTGACTCATTTCGCAAGTACACTTTCATCAATATTAAACCCAATCGCGAAACCGATAATTCTCTTAAAAAATGGCAAAGGAGACTTTTGACCGCTCGAAACCGCACGTCAACATTGGTACAATTGGTCACGTTGACCACGGTAAGACGACTTTGACTGCTGCGATCACTAAAGTTCTTTCTGAGAAAGGTCTGGCCGAGAAGAGAGACTTCTCCCAAATTGACAATGCTCCTGAAGAACGTGAACGTGGTATCACGATCAATACGGCACACGTAGAATACCAAACTGTAAATCGTCACTATGCTCACGTTGACTGCCCTGGTCACGCGGATTATGTGAAGAACATGGTAACGGGTGCTGCTCAAATGGACGGTGCTATCATCGTAGTAGCTGCTACGGATGGTCCGATGCCCCAGACTCGTGAGCACATCCTGCTCGCTCGTCAGGTTGGTGTACCCCAGCTGGTAGTATTCATGAACAAGGTTGACATGGTAGACGATCCAGAATTGCTGGAACTCGTTGAAATGGAAATCCGTGATCTGTTGAGCTTCTACCAATTCGACGGTGATAACATTCCTGTAATCCAAGGTTCTGCCCTGGGTGGTTTGAATGGCGAACCCAAATGGGTTGAAACCATCGAACAACTGATGGACGCAGTAGATAGCTGGATCCCAACGCCTGCTCGTGAAACGGACAAGCCTTTCTTGATGCCGGTTGAGGACGTATTCTCAATCACGGGTCGTGGAACGGTAGCTACCGGTCGTATCGAAACGGGCGTAATCAACTCTGGTGATCCAGTTGAGATCCTGGGTATGGGTGCTGAAAACCTGAAATCTACGGTAACGGGTGTGGAAATGTTCCGCAAAATCCTTGACCGTGGAGAAGCTGGTGACAACGTAGGTCTTTTGCTCCGTGGTGTTGAGAAAACCGATATCCGTCGTGGTATGGTTATCTGTAAGCCTGGTTCAGTGAAGCCTCACAACCACTTCAAAGCTGAGGTGTATATCCTCTCTAAAGAAGAAGGTGGTCGTCACACGCCGTTCTTTAACAAATACCGTCCTCAGTTCTACTTCCGTACCACGGACGTAACGGGCGAGATCATGTTACCTGAGAACGTAGAAATGGTTATGCCTGGTGATAACATCACGATTGATGTAACCCTGATTAACCCCATCGCTATGGATAAAGGTCTGCGTTTCGCAATTCGCGAAGGTGGCCGTACCGTAGGTGCTGGTCAGGTTACTGAAATCCTGTAATTTTAGTATACTTGTAAAGAAAGCGTCTCGTCTCGGGACGCTTTCTTTATTTATAGAGAAAAAGTTTTCAGTTTGCTGGAAAATAATTGCCCAGATAGTTGACGAACTCAAAACAAAACTCTATTTTTGCAGTCCCAAAATAAGAGTACATGCACACACGGGCATAGTATAAGGGTAGTACAGAGGTCTCCAAAACCTTCGGTCTGGGTTCGAATCCTGGTGCCCGTGCAACTAAGTTTCAGGTTTAAAGTTTAAAGTACCCCTTGATGAAACGCTTTTCGTCAGACTTTAAACTTTAAACCTGAAAACTTTAAACTAAACACATGGAAAAGGTAACGTCTTTGTTTAAAGCTTCCTGGGACGAAGTAACGCAGCATATCACCTGGCCTCCGTTCAAAGATCTCCAATCAAGCTCCTGGTTAGTACTAATTGCTTCATTGATCTTCGCGATCGTGGTAGGACTGATGGATGCCGGTTTCCAGAATTTGCTGGATCTTTTCTATAGCCTCTCCAAGTAAGTAACGCGTTTGCGGTTGGCAGTGGTCAGTTTACAGTTGGTACATCCAAGCAGCGTTTACTGAAAACTGAGAATTGGAAACTGAAAACTGAGAAGAATATGAGTAACGTGAATTGGTATGTTTTGCGGGCCGTTTCCGGTCAGGAGAAAAAGGTAAAGTCTTATCTGGAGAATGAAGTAGCCAGACAAGAATTACAAGACTCTGTACCGCAAATTCTGATTCCGTCGGAGAAAATTGTGGAAATGCGGAATGGCAAAAAACGCATCCGTGAAAAAGCGTTTTTCCCCGGTTATATCATGATTTCAGCGGACTTGTCCAATGGAGAAGTAATGCACTTGATTACCAGTATGCCCGGCGTCATTGGGTTTCTGGGTAGCAACGATAAAGATAAGAATTCTAAAATTCCCGTTCCCCTGCGAGCTTCTGAAGTAAAACGAATGCTGGGGCAAGTGGACGAGGTCGTTGAAGAAACTTCTGCTTCATCGGTATCCTTCCTGAAAGGTGAATCGGTGAAAGTAATGGATGGTCCTTTCAGCGGCTTTACAGGAACCATTGAAGAGATCTTCGACGATAAGAAGAAACTTCACGTAACGGTTAAAATCTTCGGCCGTAATACCCCCGTCGAGTTAA
>NZ_JBMDWJ010000184.1:0-5398 GCF_048595215.1 Siphonobacter sp. | reverse complement strand
TAGACGTAGCCCTGCTTCGCAACAAGCTGAACGTTTCCTACGACTGGTACCGCCGGGCCACGACCCGGATGTTGACCAAGGGTCGGACGCTGCCCACCGTATTCGGAGCCACCGAGCCCCGCGAAAATGCCGCCGACTTAGTAACCAAAGGATTTGAACTTTCCGTCAACTGGAAAGATCGCTTTAACGTCAGTGGAAAGCCTTTTTCCTACAACGTAGGCGTAGTACTGTCGGATTACAAAGCTGAAATCACCCGTTTCGATAACCCTACTCAATTACTCAATAGCAATTACGTAGGCCAGCAACTGGGTGAAATCTGGGGCTATACCATCGACGGTATGTTTAAAAGTGACGAGGAAGCCGCCGCCTGGCAAGCCGCCATTCCGCTGAGCAACTCGGTCGTACACAAGCAAATTTCGAGTGCTCCCGGTGAGTGGGGCAAGCTGCGGGCCGGTGACTTACGATACGTGGATATCAACGGTGATGGAAAGATTAATGTCGGGGACAACACCGTAGCCAACCACGGCGACCTTCAACGCATCGGTAACTCGCTACCCCGGTATTCGTTCGGCGTAAATCTGGGAGCGAACTGGGGTAATTTCGACCTGTCCGCTTTCTTCCAGGGCATTGGCCGTCAGAACTGGTATCCGGGCAGTAACGCGGATAAATTCTGGGGTCCGTATTCGCGGCCGTACTATTCGTTCCTTCCCAAAGATTTCGAATCGCAGATCTGGACACCCGAGAACACGAATGCTTACCTGCCCGTCCTGCGGGGCTACACGGCCCTGAACGGCGGGGGCGATTTGCAGGCCGTAAACAACCGCTACCTGCAAAACCTGGCCTACGTACGCCTCAAGAACCTGACGCTGGGTTACTCTCTACCCTCCACGCTGCTGCAACGCATCAAAATGGCCCGTTGCCGGATTTACGTGAGTGGTGAAAATATGTTTACCCTAACCCAATTGAAAACTTCCTACATCGATCCGGAGATGGCTGCCGCCGAGACCAATGGCCGCGTGTATCCTTTCAGCAAAGTGTATTCATTCGGTTTGGACATCTCTTTTTAATTGGCTCTATTCATGAAAAGACTTATTCCTGTATTCGCTCTGGTTCTGATGGGACTGGTAGGCTGTAAAGGTTTTCTGGACCGGGAACCGCTGTCGGAGATCGCTCCTGAGCAGTTTTTTACCAGCGAAAGCGATTTACGACTGTATACTAATTCGTTTTATAATGTAATTCCCTCGGCGGAAGACATCTACAACGAAGATATTGACAACATCGTTAAAACCACGTTGCCCGATGCCGTAACGGGTCGCCGCACGGTGCCGACGTCCGGTGGGGGCTGGGACTGGGGCGAACTCCGGAAGATTAATTACTTCCTGGAAAACTACAACCGTCGCGGCCTAAGTCCAGCGACGACCAACAAGTACGTCGGACTGGCCAAGTTTTTCCGGGCCTGGTTTTACTTCAACAAAGTAGTCCGCTTTGGGGATGTGCCCTGGTACAACAAGGTTATCAACACGAACGACGAAGCGTATCTGACGCAGGCCCGCGATCCCCGGACGATGGTCATGGATTCAGTACTGGCGGACATCAACGAGGCCGTGGCCCGGCTGGCTACGACCAAGTCTACGGAGGAAGTCACCAAATGGACGGCTCTGGCCCTGAAATCCCGGATTTGTTTATTTGAAGGAACCTTCCGGAAATACCACACGGAATTCAACCTGCCTAATGCCGACAAATTTCTGAACGAAGCCGTAACGGCTTCCGAAGAACTGATGACGAAAAGCGGCTATCAGATCTATTCAACCAGTCCGGACCTGGCGTACCGTGATTTGTTTGCTTCGCTGAAAGCCAGTCCCGAGGAAGTGATTCTGGCCCGGAAGTTCAGCAGTGATTTGCAGGTTTTTCACAATGTCAACTACTACACGATTACGGCTTCGTACGGAAAACCCGGTCTGGAAAAACGGCTCGTGAACAGTTATCTGATGAAAGACGGCAGCCGGTTTACCGATAAACCCAATTACAACAGCCTGCCCTTCTACGAAGAGGTTCAGAACCGCGACCCCCGTCTGGCACAAACCATCCGCACGCCGGGGTATACCCGGATCGGCAATACGAACAAGCTCGTACCGGACTTTGGAGCAACCGTAACGGGTTATCAGCTGACTAAATTTGTGACAGCCGAAACCGAGGATTCGTACAACAAGTCGCTCAATGACATGCCCGTGTTCCGGTACGCCGAAGTGCTGCTTAATTACGCCGAGGCCAAAGCGGAACTGGGTACCTTGTCGCAGAGTGATCTGGATAAATCCATTCAGCTCATTCGTAAACGTGTCGCCATGCCCGCCCTGGAACTGGCCAAAGCCAACGCCGATGTAGATCCTTACCTGGCGGCTCAGTACACGCACGTAAGCGGAGCGAACCGCGGGGTACTTCTGGAAATTCGCCGGGAACGCCGGATTGAGTTAGTGATGGAATCCTACCGCTGGAACGATTTGATGCGTTGGAAAGAAGGCCATCTGGTAGCCGATCAGTTCAAGGGCATGTATTTTCCGAGCCTGGGTAAGTATGATCTGGATAATAACGGTACGACCGACGTGGTCATTTACGAAGGAACCAAACCCACGGAAAAGGGACCACAGTACCTGAAACTGGGTTCGGAAGTGGTGCTGGAAGGGGGCAAGAATGGGGGACTGGTGCTGATTAATTCCAACCAGACCAAATCGTTTAATGAAAACCGGGATTACCTCTATCCCATCCCCATTCAGGAACGCCTGCTCAATAAAAACCTGACACAGAATCCCGGCTGGCAGGACGGTCTCTAGCGATTCTTCAAAAAGTAGTACATTCACAACAGGTGTTTGAGGTCCACTGACTCAAACACCTGTTTTTATCTCGAAACCTATGAAACTTGCTATTGATTCCCGCCGAAAATTTCTTCAGCAGGCATTGGCCCTGGGGGTTACAAGCTCTATCTCCGCTACTAAAGCTACGGATGCTCCTCGCCTGGCTTGTGAGCCGTATTTGCAGGATCCAAGACCGGACGCCATGACCATCCAATGGATTTGCGAACGACCCTCGTACAGTTGGGTGGAGTTTGGTACGACCGAACAATTAGGACAGAAAGCCCACCGCGTGACCCACGGGCTGGTGGATTCGTACAATCGAATTAATCAGATTACGCTTGAGGACTTACGGGCTGGTACTACCTACTATTACCGCGTCTTTTCCCGCGAGATTAGGGAATTCAAACCTTATCAATTAACCTACGGTGATACGGCTCAGAGCAGGCTGTACCGCTTCACAACCCCTGTTCAGCAACCTACGCAGGTACGAGCTCTGATTTTGAATGACATTCACGACCGGCCCGAGTCCTTCGGAGAGCTGCTGAAGCTCGATACACAACCAGGTCGTGATTTTGTGTTTTTGAACGGTGATATTTTTGATTACCAAACGGATGAACAGCAACTCATTGATCATTTGCTGAAACCCGCCACGGAGCACTTTGCCAGCCAGACGCCTTTTTACTACGTGCGGGGGAATCACGAAACGCGGGGCAAGTTCCGCCGCGAGTGGTTCGACTACTTCCGTAATCCGGAGGGAAAGCCGTACTTCGACTGGACCTGGGGGCCGGTGCATTTCATCGCTCTGGATACCGGGGAAGACAAACCCGACGCGGAACCCGTATACGCTGGGCTGGTCGATTTCGATGCGTACCGAGAGGAACAGGCTCGCTGGCTGGAGCGGGTGATGCAGGGGCCTGCGTTCAAAAAAGCGGTTTTTCGGGTCGTACTAATGCATATTCCGCCGCAGTACTCGGGCGACTGGCACGGGGCCACGCACGTCAAACAATTGTTTTCGCCCTTGTTTGATCGGTACAAAATCGATGTCACCATCAGCGGGCATACGCATACCTACGGGGTGCATTTACCCATGAAAGGGCAGCATTCGTATCCGGTAGTGATTGGCGGCGGGCCGAAAGCCAGCAACCGTACGTTGATTCAGCTCCAAGCCGATGCGAAAAACCTGAGCATTCGTTTAATTCGTGACGATGGGCAGGAAGTGGGAACGTATACCAAAACCGCTATTAAAAAATAAAACTTCAGAATCGGCAGCGTAATGGTTCTTTTCGTCAACGAATACTCCCTAATGACATGAACCGTTCCTTCGGAAGTCCTTAGAAACGGACGTATCGACTTAGCCGTTAGTTTAGCTTTTGCTTCTGAAAGGAGTAGGCGGGAGGTTATAAAGGGTTTAAGGATAATTTTTTAAGCAAAATCGAAATAAAGTAAGAACTTTTTGGGATATTTTGCTTTTCAAGTGATGGATCACTCAATTGTCCGCCATGATTCAACCCGCTATTCCGATTAATGAATCTGCTCGTTTAGCAGCTCTGGAAGAATATAAAATTATGGATTCCCTACCCGAAATGGCTTACGACGCCATTACGCGGCTGGCATCTCAGATCTGTGGTACCCCGATTAGTATGATTTCGCTCATTGACCGCACCCGGCACTGGGTAAAATCAAGAAAAGGAATTGATGCGAATGAAATTCCGCGTGAGTTGTCCTTTTGTTCGCACGTGATCCTGGAACCAGAAATACCCTTGATAGTGCCCGACATGCGGCAAGACGAACGGTTTCATGACAATCCGTTCACCATCGGTCAGCCGGGGGTAATTTTTTACGCGGGGATTCCGCTGGTCAATCCGGAAGGGTATCCCCTGGGATCTTTGTGCATTATTGACGAAGAACCCAAGCAGCTCAGCGAAGATCAGCTTCAGGCCCTCAAAGACCTCTCTTACCAGGTGGTCATGCTGCTCGAACTCCGCCGCAAGCACTTTCAGGCCGAACGGGCCCGGGCCGAAGCCGAAGAAGCCCGCCAGGCCAAAGCCCGTTTCCTCTCCACCATGAGCCACGAAATCCGTAATGCCCTCAGCCCCATCATCGGCTCGGTGGGACTACTGGCTATGGAAGAAGACACGCTTACCCCCTCCCAACGCGAACTCATCGAGCTGCTGGAATTCTCCTCCCAAACCCTGCAGTCGCTGCTCGACGAAGTGCTCGACTACGGCAAACTCGAAGCGGGCAAGGTCTACCTGGAAGAAATCCCGGTGGATCTCCGATCGCTAACCGAGAAAGTCATCCAGATTCATCAGCCCCTAGCCGCTAAAAAGCAGTTGCAGCTCGTTAAGCAGGTCGATGCGGCATTGCCCGAGAAAGTGCTCGGCGACCCCACCCGGCTCACACAAATTCTGAGCAATTTGCTGACGAATGCCATCAAGTTTACCCAGCAGGGCAGCGTGAGTTTGAGCGTAGGACTTCTGGAGACGACGCCCGAACGTTACCACCTTCGCTTTGAAGTACAGGACACGGGCATTGGCATTCCCGAGGAG
>NZ_JBMDWJ010000183.1:0-17993 GCF_048595215.1 Siphonobacter sp. | reverse complement strand
CTCGGTGCGGGTGATACCTTCCGGGCCGCCGCCGTGGACCAACTCAAACTTTGGGGAGAACGCGTCGGTGTACCCGTGAACGATCACGTAATGAATACAGACCCAGCATCGGTCCCGTACGATGCGGAGAAGCAAGGTACGGAAACCGGACACGACGTAGTGATTGTCGATACCGCGGGTCGTTTGCATACGAAAGTGAACTTGATGAATGAGCTGGCGAAAATCAAGCGGGTGATGCAGAAGTTTTCGGCAGAAGCTCCCCATGAAGTCCTGCTCGTACTCGATGGTTCAACGGGTCAGAATGCGTTCATTCAGGCTCAGGAATTTACCAAAGCGACGGAAGTAACGGCCCTGGCCATTACGAAACTCGATGGTACGGCCAAGGGTGGCGTTGTGATTGGTATTTCCGATCAGTTCAAGATTCCGGTGAAGTACATTGGCGTCGGTGAGCGGATTGAAGATTTGCAGGTATTTAGCAAACAGACTTTTGTAGAAAGTCTGTTCAAAAAATAAAACTCCCTTTGATTACCGTAAAAAGCTACCCTTTGTGGTAGCTTTTTTTATGTACTTTGCGTTCACCTGATAGTTTAAGCCGTGAAAATTCCCATTCAAAACCTGTACTATCTGCTTTGCTACGCCTGGGATAAACTGGAAGAGCGGGATTTAGTGGCAGTATCGGCTACCGATCAGACATCCTTGCTTGAACTACTGACACAGGTACTCGTGAAAGGAAGCTCGCGACTTTTTAAGCAAGGCATGGTTCATACCTATGAACCTGAGCAAGTTACGCTGCCAACTATACGCGGAAAGTTGTTGTTTACGGAAAGCCTTCAGAAAAATGAATTCAGATACGGACGAGCCGTGTGTGAGATTGATCAGTATACGCCCAACCACGCAGTCCATCAAATTCTAAAAAGCACCTTTCATCGCCTACTGAAACGTAGAGCCTCCCCTTTTCAGTCTTCCGTACGTCATCTGTATACGCGTATGCAGGGCATTGATGAGATCAGACTAACCGACCGGGTCTTTCGCCACACACCCTTACCCCGTACGCAATTCCCTTATCGTTTTCTACTAAACGTATGCGAGTTGATTCATAAGAACTTACTGGTGGACGAAGCGACGGGTCAGTATCAATTTCAGGATTTCTGGCGGGATGAAAAACAGATGGCGGGCTTGTTCGAAGCCTTCGTTCGAAACTTTTATCGCTATGAATTACCCCAATGGCGGGTACGGCGTGAGACTATTCGCTGGCAGCTGAAAGCCACTGAAACGGATCAGACGCTATTACCGCTCATGCAAACGGACTTAACGCTGGAACAAGGCAATCGCAAAATTATCATCGATACGAAATACTACGCGGACACCTTTCAGCGGCGTTTTGAGGCCCGCAAAATTCATTCGCCGCACTTATATCAACTGTTTGCGTATCTGAAAAACCAGCCCGCTTCTGCTACGGGTATCTTACTGTATCCTACCGTTACAGAATCCGTATCGGCAACGTTTACGGATGAGTCGCACCAGATTCGGGTACATACGCTCAATCTGAATCAACATTGGACGGGCATTCGGCAGGAGTTGATAGACTTAATACAAGATTGATTTTTTAAGGCCCTGGTATCAATCTAGCTCGTATCAAGGTACTATTGAAACGCTTCGCAGAGGGCCGATCGAACGCTTAAACCTCTGCTCTGTTTCAGCTTCCATCAACAAAAATTGCCAGCCTTTAGACTGGCAACCTTACCCACGTTACTGACTTTATTTCGTTGGCTCTTTCCATTCGTTCAGTTCAATCTGATAGCCATCGGGATCGGGCACGTAAATCTGCTTCACGCCATCGAAACGCACCTGTGAATGGTACGGCAGGTTTTTGCTCTTTAAAAAAGCCTCTGCTTTATCGATCGATTCTACAAAAATGGCAAAGTGACTCCCGTTTCTGTCGTTGTAGACGGGTGTCGTACGTCCGGCCATCAGGTGAATTTGCTGATCGGGACCGATTTTAAACCACGAACGCATGGCTTTCAGATTATCGGGCACTTCAATCCGTTCCAGCCCCAGAATTTCCGAATAAAATTTTGTCGAAACCGGTAAATCCTTCACCTGCAAAGCCAGGTGATTGTGTTTGATAACGCCCAGTTTTTCCTGAGCTGAAGCGGCCAGACTCATGACTGTAAGACTGAATAGGATTAGTAGGGTACGCATATAAAGTAGAAGTTAGAGGTACAAAAAAAGTCGTTACCCCGAATGCTTAACCTCCAGGGTAACGACTTCATAATTCTTTTGAGATCAAGGGATTGGCAGCACTTTGCTTTCCTTGAACGTAGACAGGATGACCATCGTTTGGGTGCTGGCTACTTCTTCAATTTCATTGATTTTTTCCAGCATCAGGCGTTGGTACGAAGCAATGTCTTTTGAAATTACCTTCAGCAGAAAATCACCGGAACCTGTAATGTGGTGACATTCTACGACTTCAGGAATCTCATTGATTTTCTCTACGAAAGAATCCGTTACCTGTTTTTTGTGACCTACTAGCGTGATCTGTACGAAGGTCGTTACGCCTAAGCCTACTTTCTCGCGATCTAGTTGAGCGTGGTAGCTCTGAATGATACCGGAAGTTTCTAATTTTTTAACCCGCTCCAAGGTTGGTGCGGGTGACAAGCCAATTTCTTTAGAAAGTTGAGCGTTCGTAATCTTGGCATTCGACTGAAGTATTTCAAGAACTTTGCGGTCGATGTGATCGAGTTTCTGAAGTGTGTTCATATGCTATACGCAGAGGGCGAAAATATTATTTGGTGGATAGCTTAACTTTCGCTCACAAATTTCACAAATATACGGCAATTAAGCACGATGGTAAAATATAATTTTTTTTAATGTCTAAATTTTAGTGTAATATCTTAATAAAACCTTAATCCGCTAAACAAAGATTATTTTCTATAGGCCTTTCATTTTCACACTTTTAGGACCATTTTCCTCAAATGGGGTGCAAATGTCGGTAATTCTTTAGCCTTAATGTACTATATATAGTATTATTTTTTTCAAAACAGGTTTTCCCTCGCTCTTTCGGAGAAGAATCGTTTGCTAGCGAAACAGCTAATTTTGAAAAAGCCTCGTACCGATGTCGCGATCCCCTATCGACTTTGACGGGGCTTGGGTGTATCTTTGCGGTACTCACTTACTGTTGATCGTCCTTGTTATTTCGCGAAGTTCCCGGTTTAGACGCTTTAAAAGAAACGCTGATTCAGTCGGTCACGAGTCAGCATGTGGCTCATGCCCAGTTGTTTCACGGCCCGAGTGGTAGTGGAAACTTGGCACTGGCTCTGGCCTATGCCACGTACCTGAATTGTGAAGATCGGCAGGCCAACGATGCCTGCGGCCGTTGTGCTTCCTGCGTGAAAATGCAGAAGCTGGCTCACCCCGACGTCCATCACATTTTTCCGGTTGCCATTACCAAAAAGATCAAGGATAACGAGTCCGACGCATACATGCCCTTATGGCGGGAATTTGTGGCGGCTCAACCCTTCGGCACACTCTCCGACTGGCTTACGTTCATTGGCGTGGAAGGCAATCGTCAGGGAAACATTTCGGCGGAGGAAGCCCGTAACGTCATTCGCAAAATTTCGCTGAAAGCCTACGAAGGCGAATACAAGATTCTGATACTCTGGCAGCCTGAATTGCTGAACGTATACTCAGCCAATGCTCTCCTTAAAATTCTGGAAGAACCACCCGCTAAAACGATTTTCCTGCTGGTCTGTACGGATGCCAACCGGCTTCTGACGACCATTATTTCACGAACGCAACGCGTTGGGGTTCCCGCTTTTACGGAAGAAGAAGTAAGCCGGTATTTACAGGAAAAAGCCGGAACGGAGGAGAAACGGGCTCGGCACCTGTCTTATCTGGCTGAAGGCAATCTGGGATACGCCCTGCAACTCGCTCAGGGCGAGGGCAATGACGATCAGCCCTGGTTTGCTCAGTGGATGCGGCATTGTTACCGGGGTGTACCGGCTTTTGGCGATCTGATCAAGTTGGCTGACGAGTTTGATACGCAACCGAAGGAACAACAAAAAAGCCTGATGGAGTACAGCCTGAATCTGTTTCGGGATTTGATGCTCTGGCAGAATGATGCTCAGGAGCTGGTTCGGCTCGACGGAGAAGAACTGACCTTTGTTCAGAATTTCTCGAAAGTCATTCCTCCGGAACGTATCCCGCTGATTACGGAGGAATTAAATGCGGCATTTTTTCACCTGGAACGGAACGTTCGGGCCAAAATGATTTTTATGGATTTGTCCCTGACGCTCGCCCGCCTGATGCGGAAGTAAGTCAGGGGAAGTGTTTGGTTTAAGGTTTGATAAAGTTTGAGTGGGTTTGAAGTTTTAGGACGTAATCTCTGATTCTTCAACCCCAGATACTTAAACGTTAAACTTGTCTCAAACTTCAAACTATATCAAACCTATACTATTTAGATACGATTAACAATGAAAGTAAGAATAGGATCACGCGGATCAAAACTGGCCTTATGGCAGGCCGAATACGTAGCCGAGCAACTACGGCAGGGCGGCATGGACCCTGAAATTGTAATTATTGATACCAAAGGCGATAAAATACTGGATCGGTCCCTTTCCAAAATTGGATCAAAAGGAGTCTTTACCGAAGAACTGGAAGAACAACTCCGAACCGGTGCCATTGATATTGCCCAGCACTCCGCGAAAGACTTGCAATCGTCCCTACCGGATGATCTGGAAATTCTAGCTTTTACCCCCCGCGAAGCCGTCAACGATGTACTGGTTAGCTTCAATACCGAACTTTCGCTGGAGTCAGGCGAGCCCTTTGTGGTGGGAACCTCTAGTACGCGTCGGGTAGCTACGTTGAAGCGGCATTATCCGCACATCAAAGTGGTAGATATGCGGGGAAATCTGCAAACCCGTCTCGAAAAACTAAAAAATGGTGTCTGCGATGCCTTGCTGCTGGCTTACGCCGGTGTCCACCGGATGGGCTACGAGGAGTACATTGCCGAACATTTGCCGACGGACGTCTTCACCCCAGCCGTGGGTCAGGGTAGCGTAGCCATCGAATGTGCTGTGGGTCTGGACGCCACTAAAAAAGCCCGGATTCGAAAATTACTGAATGATCCGACAACGGAAAGCTGTATTCGTGCCGAACGGATCTTCCTGGCGACCTTGCAGGGCGGCTGTAGCATTCCGGTGTACGGACTGGCTTCGCATTTCAATGGTCGGGTCAGTTTGACGGCCGGTCTGATTTCCCTCGATGGTACGCAGGAATTACGCCGTACGGAAATTGCCGATACGGCTCAGGCAAACCTGATGGCTCAACGGCTGGCCGATCAGTTGGTAGCCCAGGGCGGTGGCGATATTCTGCGGGAAATCCGGGCGGGCTTAGCTCAATAATCCATCACAACGAATTTTTGGAAGCGTATTTATGACCTTACAGACTGCTGTTTTGAAAAGCAAATGGATTGGCGTGTTGCTGCTTTGTTCCTTTTGTTGCTTCGCTCAAAAACGCGAGAACCTGATTACAATTGATACGAAGTACGGTCCCATCCGGCTGATTCTTCATGACCAGACCCCCAAGCACAAAGCGAATTTTCTCAAGCTTACCAAGGAGCACTTCTACGATGGTGTACTCTTTCACCGGGTCATTCCAGCCTTTATGATTCAGGGTGGCGACCCGAAATCGAAACAGGCAACGGCGGATGAAATGCTGGGAGAGGGCGATGTGGGCTATACCATTCCGGCAGAGTTTGTACCCGAACTTTTCCACCAACGCGGAGCCATAGGGGCGGCCCGCGACAATAACCCGCAGAAAGCGTCTTCGGGTTGTCAGTTTTACATTGTTCAGGGAAAAACCTACGACGATGCCTTGCTCGAAACCCAGGCCCGGCGAGCCGGCCGAGCCCTGACCGACGCTCAGAAACAAGTCTATAAAACCAAAGGTGGTACCCCCTGGCTGGACGGGAATTACACCGTATTTGGACAGGTCATTGCCGGTATGGCGGCCGTAGATAGTATCGCCGCTCAATCCCGTAACGAAGCCAACCGCCCCAACACCAATGTGGCGATGTTGAAGGTCACCAGTAAAAAAATGCGTAAGAAAAAAATAACTCGACTATACGGTTACACTTTTCCCAAGTAAGTCTTCTACTTTTGTACACCGCCACTCCTATCTATCTTTCTTCGTCATGACGCCTAAAAAAATATTGATCACCGGCACAAACGGTCTGCTTGGTCAGAAACTCATTACCCTTTTACATCAAAATCCCGACATTCAACTGATTGCTACGGCTCGTGGAGCCAATCGCCTGCCGTTCACGGATGGCTACGAGTACCACGAAATGGACATCACCGATCCGGCTCAGGTAGCCATCGTGATGGAAACGGTACGCCCCGATGCAGTCATTCATGCCGCTGCCATGACCAACGTGGACCAGTGCGAATTCGAAAAAGAATTATGCTGGAAAATGAACGTACTGGCGGTAGAATACCTCGTCGAAGCCTGCGAGAAACACGATACGTTCCTCTGCCATGTTTCAACGGACTTCATTTTTGACGGTGTCAACGGCCCTTATCCGGAAGAGGCTCAACCCAGTCCGCTGAGCTTCTACGGCTGGAGCAAGTACGCCGCCGAAGAAGTCGTAAAACGCTCCAACATTCGCTGGGCGATTGCCCGTACGGTGCTGGTGTACGGTATCGCGGCGGATATGAGCCGAAGCAATATCATTCTCTGGGTGAAAAAATCACTCGAAGAAGGCAAAACCATCAAGGTGGTGACGGATCAGTTCCGCTCACCGACCCTGGCCGAAGATCTGGCGATGGGTTGCTGGCTGATTGCCAAACAGGAAGCTCTGGGCATTTTCAATATTTCCGGTAAGGAAGTGATGACGCCCTACGAGATGGCCATGGCGACGGCAGAGTACTTCAACTTAGATAAATCACTCATTACCGAAGCCGATTCGAGCACCTTTACGCAACCCGCCAAGCGGCCACCGCGTACGGGTTTCATTCTCGACAAAGCCCGCAACGTATTGGGTTACGAACCGCATAGCTTTACGGAAGGAATCGCCATTCTGGCGGAACAAGTGGCTGAACGCGTCTAGGGACTTTATATCGTTTGGAACGCGGACGGAACCATTCGTCCGCGTTCTTTTTTTGTATGCCATGAAATCCCTGGAAGAGCAACTCAATACGTACGGACGCGAACGGCGTCCCTGCCTCTTCATTCTTGACTTTGAAAATCAGTACCCGCTGATCTGGCCGCTGGACGACGTACCGGAGGCGGGGGTCTGGTACGATTTAAATGGTCGAACCAACGTTTCCGCTGAACCAGCTACGCCCGCTGCCTTTTCGTTTACAAAAGAGCCCCTGCCTTTTGCGGCATTCGAGGAAAAATTCCGCTACGTTCATCAGGAATTGAAAAATGGCAATTCCTTTCTCACCAACCTGACCGCACGTACCCACGTTTATACCTCGCTGCGTTTTCAGGACATTTTTCAGCGAAGTAAGGCTCGCTATAAGCTCTGGCTTTCGAAATCGCTCTTAGAAAAAGTCGGGCCGCCGTTTCAGAAAGAAGTTCTCTGTTTTTCTCCCGAAATCTTCGTGCGTATTCAGGACGGATTGATTTCCAGTCACCCCATGAAAGGTACGCTGGACGCTTCCCTGGCCAACGCCCGTGAGCAGTTGCTGTCGGATGCAAAAGAACGCTTTGAACACGCCACCATTGTCGATTTGATTCGCAACGATCTGGCTCAGATTACCACCGAACGCTGGGTCGAACGGTTTCGATACGTAGAGGAAGTACCAACGCATGAGAAAACGCTCTTGCAGGTAAGTTCTGAAATCAAAGGCCGTTTACCCGAAGACTGGCAGAGCCAGCTCGGTACGCTGCTTTTAAAATTGTTGCCCGCCGGTTCGATTACAGGGGCTCCCAAACCCAAAACCGTAGAAATCATCCAGCAGGCCGAGCAAGAACCCCGCGGATATTATACCGGAATTGTAGGCCTTTTTGACGGAGAAAATCTGGATTCCGGTGTACTGATTCGTTTTCTGGAACAAACCGATGACGGTACCTTTTTCCGTTCCGGCGGCGGCATTACTTTCCTAAGTGAAGCTGAAAAAGAGTACCAGGAACTGATTGATAAGGTCTATCTACCTTTTTCGTAAAGGGTAGAAAAAGACGGAAGCCTCCCGTTTTCAAACATCAAACCTTCAAACGCTCAAACATTAAACTTTCAAACCCTCAAACTCGAAACCTATGCAATTACTCGAAACCATCCGCGTAGCCGAGGGCGAACTGGAAAACCTGTTTTACCATCAGCAACGGGTCTACAAAAGCCGGAAAGATTTGTTTGGAGCGACGGATCGCTGGGACCTAGAAGAGATGATTCCCATACCCGATACCCTGGATGCGAAGACCATTTACCGCTGCCGGGTTTTGTACGGAGCGGAAGCAATTGAGCAGGTAGAATTTATTCCGTATACGATTCGTGCGATTCAGTCTTTCCAGTTAATGGAAGCCTCAGATTTAACATATGCTTACAAGTTTGCCGATCGTACGGATCTGGAATCCTTAACGAAAGCGGCTTCGGCGGATGAAATTCTCATCGTGCGAAACGGTCTGCTTACCGATACCAGTTACGCCAACATTGCCCTTTTCGATGGTCAGGAGTGGTATACGCCTCACCAACCCCTGCTGGAAGGCACGCGGCGGGCGGCTTTGCTGGCCAGTGGTCAGTTGATTCCCGAACGCTTATCCGTCGATGATTTGCGGTACTTCAAGGAAATTCGCTGGTTCAATGCCATGATTCCCTGGAAGCTAGCCCCCAGCCTACCCGTTTCGGCAATTCGCTAAGCTTACTTTCTACGTTTGGGTTCGTAGATGATCCGAATGAACGAACTAACCGGAGCTTTGTGCGTCAGGGAAATACTGCTGACCAGCCCAACTAACAGATTTTTCTTCAAAGCGAACCGTACCTGCGGCCGCAGAATATGCTCGGCGGGATCATTATACCATTCCGCTCCGATAAAGGCCTTACCCACGACGTAATGCACAGCCAGGTTTACCTGATACCCCGTAGATCGCAGCGACTGCCCCGCCTGCTTCTCGCCGCCCCAAGCCGTATACAACAACGTATGCACGTGCGATCCCCAGCGTTTCGCGGCTACGGCGAAGGGAAATCCGCATTCGGCGGAGATGCCCCGTTGCAATTCCAGCTCGTTGGTATAGCCCACCGCTAATGAAGTTTGCCAGCGTTCGATCACGGCGTAGGTCCATTGTACGGAGGTTTTCAAACTTTGTACCGAAACGGTCGAACGCCGTCCGTCTTCAAATTGCGGTTTTTGTACCTGAAAAGGTATTTCCACTTCCAGACCCAGCCGATTGATGGGAGCAAATTCATATTCAATGAACGGGTGCCATTGAGTAAGGCCTGCGTTTCGCTGAAAACTGGTTCCTACATTCCACTCCCGCTCACCTTTACGGGCTCCCAGATCGCGTACCAAATCCAGGTACAGCGGTTCGGCGTGGGAAATTTTGACGGGCTTTACGGGCGGTGGTACCTGCGTCGTATCCTGAGCTACGGCGGTAAAGGCTTTCCAGCAAAGAAGAATAAGCAATAGATATTTCATGGCTTTGTGAACGATTACGTCACAAAGCTCCGGAGTCTTTCTGGAAGGAATCTGGAATAAATTGAATCGTAATCTGAAACTGATGTTCAGTCGTTTCAATCACGGGCGTGTAGTGGTACGCCTCGCAAATGGACTTGACAATCGCCAAACCCAGCCCCAGGGATTGTCGCTGGGAACTTTCCTTGACGAAGCGTTCGAACAGAGCTTCGGTTTTACCCGTAATGGGTCGGGCCGTATTGGCAATACTGAGTTTTTGATTGCTTACATGAATTTGTACGAATCCGTTTTCCGTCGCGTGTAACATCGCATTTCGGACCAGATTCCGAACCAGAATTTCAATCAGATGCACATTCGCCCGTACCTGCATTGTTTCATCCAGTTGCAGATCAAGCTGTAATTCCTTTTCCTCACTGAGGTATTCGTACTCCCCTACCAGTCGCCGCACGATGGGAGCCACGGAGACGTTTCCGACGTCGGCGTACTGCTGATTACTGATTTTGGTCATCAGCAACAAGGCTTTATTGAGGGCTGATAAACGTTCGAGTTGTTCGGTCAGCAGGCCCAGAGCCTGGGCGTCTTTTTCCTGCAAATCCGGGTTTTGGATCAGTTCTTCGGCCTGGTGTAACGCGATGGCAAGCGGCGTTTGAATTTCGTGTGAGGCATTTTCCACAAACTGCTTCTGCTGCTGATACGACCGACGATTGACTTCGGCCAGTGTACTGACTACCTGCGTCAGTTCCTGAAATTCAAGGATTGAACTCGTCGGTAAATGCAGGGCATCGGGCTGATCGACCCGGAAGTGTTTCAACTGATCGAGGGTCTGGTAGAAAGGTCGCCATAAACGTTTTTGTAATAGAAAATTCACGAGAAAGCCTAGTAAAACCAGGGCAGCACATACCCAGGCCGTACTGTAAGCAATGACTTCGCCCATATCCTCCAGATCGAGCAGGGACGCTTCGATGCGGAGGCGGTAATACTGATCGCGGTGTTTGAATTTGGTCACGAGCTGGCGGTGCGGCTCGTGCTCTTTCTCGATCAGTTCGTATAATTCAATGTCCTCGAAATGTTCCTTCAGGTGTTTGTACTCCGTTTTGGAAATGGGTTCGATGGTAAAGCCCGCGTACAGGGGTGGGTTTTCCACGACGGTTTGCGACTGTACTCCGGCGAGAATTTCGAGTTTCCGGTTCAGCAGTTCCTCATCAATTTCGTCGTGTACTTCCTCACTCACCTGATCATAGATATACAGACCGCTGATGACCAGAGCCAGCAGCAGCAACAGGGTACTGATGAGCGTACTGCGATTGAGAAGTCTCATACTCAGTGGGGAGAAAACTTGTAACCGATGCCGTATACCGTTTGAATGGTCAGTTCGTAACCAACCTGACTAAACCGTTTGCGGAGATTTTTGATCTGGGAATAAATAAAATCGTAAGAATCCGACTGATCGGAATTGTCGCCCCAAACGTGCTCGGCCAAGGCTGATTTCTTGATTACACGATTTTGATTGGTTACAAAAACCATCAGTAGGTCATATTCCTTACGGTTGAGCACTACTTCTTCACCATTGAAAAAAACCGTTCGGGCTTCCGTATCAATCATCAATGAACCAACCTGCATAGTATCCGAACCTTCGAATTTTAGCCGCCGCAGTACCGATTTCAGCCGGGCATTCAGTTCCGATAAATGAAAGGGTTTGGGCAGGTAGTCGTCAGCTCCGAGGTCCAGTCCTGTTAGTTTATCCTCCAGCGAATCTTTGGCCGAAATCACAATGGCTCCGGTGGATTTATGGCTTTCCTTGAGTTGTCGCAGTAAATCCAGTCCACTCCCACCGGGCAGCATAATATCGATCAGTACGCAATCGTACGCGTACAAGGCCAGCTTTTCTTCGGCTTCGTCGTAGGTAGTCGCCAGCTCGCATACGTGGCCTTCTCCGCCCAAGAAGCGGGAAATGGTCTCATAGAGGCCGGGTTCGTCTTCAATCAATAGAATTTTCATGGGGCTTCGGAAAAGTACCAAAGTACGCGTTTAATTCTGGAAAGAATCTGAAATTTGCCCCGCACGGGATAAGGCTTCGCCAGAGGTTTTAGGGTCTTTGGCATAGACTTATTCTGATTAGAAATGTAAAGTGATAGTTCCATTCGTACGTACTTCGTCCCGCAAACATGGCTGATTTTTTAGTCCGTATGCATTCCATGCGGGGTTCGGCTTTATGCCGCCCATGAAGGTTCGACTGTATTTTAATACCTATGAAACATCAACCAACCAGCCAACAGCTAGTATTTGAAGATGAAAACCCCTCCCGCCCATGAGCCATTCCATGGGGGCAACTGAACGACCTACGACAGCCGCAATGCGGTGGCCTAGTGCAGGCGGTCGCCGCCATGGGATGGCCCTCATGGAATGATTAGGCGTGGAGAGGTCCAGCCTGGAAGGCTCATGGGCTACCGAACAGCCGTGCTTGCAGGACGAAACCCCGGCTGGATGTTGCAACTAACGTCGATAAATTATAATTAACCTCAACCCATGAAATCCATTCTACGGAAGTTTCTGAAAATGGTCGATGTCTTCGGCTTTTTTGAGCGTGATCCTTTCGGAAATCTCGTATTTACCAAACGCATCCTTATCGGTACGCTGGGCTCGCTGACCTGGGCCCGGTACATGTGGACCAACAAAACGGTCATCAAAGGCACCGAACACCTGGAAAAACTTCCGGAAAACGGCGTACTGTTTCTGTCCAACCATCAGACCTACTTTGCCGATGTGATCTGCTTCTATCACATCTTCTGCAGTGTCAAATGGGGATTCCGAAACTGGATTGGACTGCCCATTTACCTACTAGCTCCCCGGGCCCGCATGTATTACGTAGCCGCCTCCGAGACCATGAAAGACAGCGGTCTGGTCCCCCGCATTTTTGCTCAGGCCGGCGGGATTACCATCAACCGCTCCTGGCGAGCCAAAGGGCATGATGTGAAGCGGGAAGTGGACAAATCCGCCGGTGATAAAATTGGCAAAGGCCTTTCGGATGGCTGGGTGGTGAGTTTCCCGCAGGGTACTACCAGCCCGTACGCCCCCGTACGGAAAGGAACCGGGCATCTGATCAAGGAACATCAGCCCATTGTCGTACCCGTCGTCATTAATGGCTTTCGCCGGGCCTTTGACAAAAAAGGGCTCTTACTGAAAAAACGGGGTACTACCCTTTCGGTCACCTTCAAAGAACCCATGCGGTTTGATCCCTCCCTTTCCGTGGAGGAAATCATTACGCACGTGGAAGCCTTTCTGGAACAGGACTATCCGGAGGGCAAACAATGGTACGTGAAAAAACAGGCGGAAAAGACGGAATCTTCCGGCACCTAGTTTTCTACTTTTTTTTCATTCGATCCGGTCTTTGACGCCTACTTTTGACACCACGTTTCTTCACTTCGCACTATGCCCGCTATTCAATACGAATACAAACCTGAAAACCACTTCCGCTCGGATCCAAACAAGTATAAACTGGAAGATCTGAAGTCGGAAGAGATGATCCTTAACATGGGGCCGCAGCACCCCTCGACCCACGGGGTGCTCCGGCTGGAGATTATCAGCGACGGCGAGTTGATTGTGGATGTAGTCCCGCATTTGGGTTACCTGCACCGCTGTTTTGAAAAACACGCCGAAAATTTGCCCTTCAATCAAACGATTCCTTTCGTCGATCGGATGGATTACCTGGCAGCTATGAACTCGGAACACGTCTACGTGATGGGCGTGGAAAAAATGCTGGGCATCGACAAAGAAATTCCGAAACGCGTGGAATACATCCGGGTACTGGTGGCCGAGCTGAACCGACTGGCTTCGCACTTTGTCGCCATTGGTTCGTACGCCCTTGATATTGGTGCCTATACCCCATTTTTGTGGCTCATGCGGGATCGGGAGCATATTCAGCGGATGCTGGAATGGATTTGCGGAGCCCGTATGCTTTACAATTACATCTGGATTGGTGGTTTGTTCTACGATTTGCCCGTGGGTTTTGAGGAGCGTTGCCGCGATCTGGTTACGTACCTAAAACCCAAGCTGGTAGAACTACAGCAACTGGTCATTGAGAATGAAATCTTCGTGCGTCGGACGGCGAATGTCGGCGTACTCCCCCTGGCCACGGCGATCGATTACGGCTGTACGGGTCCGGTGTTACGCGGCTCGGGACTACGCTGGGATTTGCGAAAAGTGGATGCCTATTCCGTTTACCCTGAACTTGATTTTGACATTCCCATTGGGGAGGGCAAAATGGGTACGGTGGGCGACTGCTGGGATCGTAATAACGTACGAGTGATGGAATGCTGGGAATCGCTCAAAATTGTGGAACAATGCTTGGATCAGCTGACCGGTACGCACAAACGTACCTCAGACTTCGATCCGCAGGCCTTTGTACCGAAGAAAATCCGTCCGAAAGCCATGGACTGCTACGTACGGGGCGAAGGCTCGAAAGGCGAACTGGGTTTCTACATCCGTACCGACGGTAAATCCGATGTACCGGTTCGGATGAAATCACGGGGGCCTTCGTTCCATAACCTTTCCGTCATTTCCGAAATCAGTCGGGGAGCTTTACTGGCCGATCTGGTCGCCGTGATTGGTTCCCTGGATCTGGTTATGGGCGAAGTAGATCGGTAAACATCTTGAACACTTCTTCTGCAAAATCTATACTTATAAAAATCTTATGTTTCGATTAGACCCCGAACGGCCGTATCAGAAAAAAACGGAATCGCATTCATTGATTCGTTTTCAGGATTGCGATCCCTTACAGCATTTGAATAATGCCAAATATCTGGACTATTATTTCAATGCCCGTGAAGACCATGTCTTCTCGATGTACGGTTTTACGATGGATTATACCTTCAAGAAACACAACGCCAGCTGGGTCGTTTATAATCACCAGATTGGCTACATTCGGCCGGCCCGCGTCAGTGAATGGGTAACCATTATTACCAGCATCATTTATTTCGATGAAAGCACGATGGTAACAGAATACGTCATGACGAACGAAAATAAAACGGAATTAAAAAACGTCATGTGGTCAACGGCCAAATACATTTCGGTTGTTACGGGAAAAGTTATTCCCCACCAAGAGGAAATTCATCAGTTTTTACAAACGGTAGCCGTTGAAGGTGTAGATTATTTAAATATTACATTTAACGAACGTATCAAACAGATTAAAACAGCACTAGCGGAAGGACGATATTGATTCATTAACTAGTAGATCAATACGATTAAAGTTCCAAATTTTCTTTCATGATTTCCTATTAAGTAACGCGTATAAAAGGGATTTTAAAAGATCTTTTTTTGTACGCGTTACTTTTTTAATGGTTTTTAACAAACCTTCATTCTACTTTTTAATAGTTTTGTTTTCTTACTTTGATTTACACGATAATTACTTATTCTACCTTTAACCGCATGAAATTAATCGTACTAACCAGCCTATTTTTATGGGGTATTTGTTTTTCCATTCAAGCTCAAACGCCTGTTGTAAGTTCTTTTCCTAAAAACAGTATCCGTCTAGGTGTAGATCATCTGAGTCTGGATGCTCCGGATGGTACGGCTCGCCGCGTGATGCTGCGGTACAATCGACACTTCACCCAACGCTGGACACTGGAAGGCGGTATAGGCTATCTATCGGCTCCCCATACTTTACAGGCATCCGATCTTGTTCTGGAAGGAACGCGACGGGAGCGAGTGATGATGGAGGCGAGTATCTTTTTTGATGTACTCAAACATCCGAATCATGCCTTCCGGCTGGGCGGAGGCCCCGCCTTCTGGTACCGCGATGAAGAACTTCTGGGACGTGCTCAGTATCGGGTGCTGGACACTGGCCACATTCTTTATTACCTGGCTGAGGTCAATCATGTCAAAGGTCACTCGCTGGGTTATCAATTAGCTGCCGACTATGAATACCGCATTCCCGAAGTCAACGTAAGTCTGGGAGCCCGGTTCACCTTTGCCAATCTGGATACCGCCATCAGCTCCATGCTGGGACTTACCGCAGGGTACCATTTCTAGCCCAAAACCGTTCGAATATTACCGTAATTTTAAGCCTGCTGACCTTGTATTAAATAATCATTACGCTTCGGTTTCAGCCCTATACCGCCCGGACCCGGCTTCTATTTTTGTTCCTCTCACTACACTCTACACAAGCATGTTACGGAACAAGAAATGGATCGCCCTATGCGTACTGGCAGTGGCTTTCCAGGCCTGCGTAAAAGATCACAATCCCCAGCCTGATCTTACTGAAAACCCGGCAGCCTTCCGCGAGGTCTCTTCCACGAAAATCGGTGGTGAAGCGGCGGCTGAAATCTCCGCTTACGATCCAGCAACCAAACGACTTTTCACCGTTAACAACGAAGCCAAAGCTCTGGTGGACGTACTCGATCTTTCGGCCTTACCGAAGGTTACGAAGATTCAATCCATCGACATCTCGGCCCTGGGCGGTGTAGCCAATAGCGTGTCCGTATCAGATGGCAAACTGGCAATTGCTCTGGAAGCCACCAACAAGCAGGCCCACGGTAGCCTCATCGTGATGGATACTAAAACGCTGACGCAGCTTAAGCAGATTACCGTGGGTGCCTTGCCCGATATGGTGACTTTCAGTCCCGACGGCAAGTACATCGTGACGGCCAATGAAGGCGAACCCAATGCCAGTTATACGAACGATCCGGTAGGCTCGATTTCCATCATTGATGTAACCAACAACTACAGCATTCGGACGCTTACCTTCGATTCATTTGCTCCCCTACAGGCTCAGTTGCAAACCAGCGGTTTCCGGATTTTTGGGCCCAATGCCAGCTTTGCTCAGGATATTGAACCGGAATACGTAGCCATTTCGCAGGATTCTAAAAAAGCCTGGGTAACGCTCCAGGAAAACAATGGTATCGCGGAAGTAGATCTGTTGGGTGGTGCGATTATAAAACTGCATCCGCTGGGCACGGTGGATATAAGCTTACCCGAAAATGCCATTGATCCTTCCAACGAAGACGGTAAAATTGCCTTTGCCACCTGGCCGATTAAGTCGCTGTATCTGCCCGACGCCATTTCCTATTTCAACGTGAATAACGCCGGTTATCTGATCACGGCCAACGAAGGCGATGCCCGTGAATACGATGCCTTTGTGGAGCAGGCCCGCATCAGTACGCTGAAGCTGGAACCTAGCAAATTTCCGAATGCGGCAACTTTACAAAAGAAAGAGCAATTGGGTCGGCTCTACGTTACCAAGACCCTCGGTGATACGGATAAGGACGGTGATTACGATGAATTGTACGCCTTTGGTGGCCGTGGGTTTAGTATCCGGGAGGCTGCTACGGGTCAACTGATTTACAATTCCGGGAAAAGCATGGAGGAAGAAGTAGTCAAAGCGGGTGCCTACGATGATAGCCGTTCGGATGATAAAGGTGTGGAGCCCGAAGGCGTTACTGTGGGAATGGTTAACGGCAAGCCGATTGCTTTCATCGCTCTGGAACGGGCCGACGCCGTGGCCATTTACGACGTGAGTAATCCCAAAGCTCCCCAGTTTCTGCAATTGTTACGTACGGGTGACGCTCCCGAAGGAATCCTGTTCGTAGCTCCCGACAAAAGCCCGAATGGTCGTAGTATGCTGATTGTTAGTAGTGAAGGCGATGGTACGGTAAAAGTTTATCAGCCGGATCGTTTGTAAATAGTATTGCCATTGCTCGCTCACCCGATTTGTAACCCTGCCCATTCCACCCCGATTTGTAATCGGGGTGGAATGGTTTCGCGTCTGAGACGCTTAACCCAAAACACTCCAATCATTCCATGACGGTTACAAATCGGGGTGAGCGGCGTTACTTTTCGAGTTTTTTTACGTGCACTACCGCCGCCCCGAAAATGCCGAGTCCGTTCTTGATATTCGTATAAATCGGGACGGGCTCGGCAAAGGGATTGTCCCCTACCTCCCGCTGTAATTTCACAGATTCCATAAACTGGTAATAGTTGGGATCAACGTGATACACAAAAGTATATACCGGGGCCTCACTGATGATTTGCGGATCATTCACCTTCCTGGCCTGCCCCAGTAAAAAATCCAGTTGTGGCGTTGAAATCGTTTTGCCCGTGTTCGTTAGAAATGCTACTACCTGCGTCCGTTCCAGTTGTACCACCGCCGAGTCCCGGCCATTTAATTTTACAGGCGTAAGCTTTCCTTCGCCGCTGCCCACCAGATAATAATGGGTGGCATTGGTCTGCGTGATATTCCAGGAAAGGGTCCGCTTTTTGTACACCTTAAATAACTTATTATCGTCGGGAATGTAGGTCAGTTTTCCGTCCCTGGATTGCAGCGTACTCATCGGCTTCGGAATCGTACACGTAGCCGAAGTTTCCAGG
>NZ_JBMDWJ010000182.1:0-7515 GCF_048595215.1 Siphonobacter sp. | reverse complement strand
TGCCGGCAGAATCGATGACCATAGCCTGGAGTACTATAACCTGATTAAACGGGAGTGTGAACGCTTTGGAATCGCACCCGGGCGGGTACATCTCTTGGGGGAGACTTCAGAAATTGACAAACACTGGTACTACCAGCACTGCAGTGCCTTTGTTTTTCCCTCGATTGCCGAAGGTTTTGGTCTACCCGTCCTAGAAGCTTTTAGCTACGAAAAACCGACCTTTTTATCCACGCATACGGCCTTGCCGGAAGTAGGCGGAGAAGCGGCGTATTACTTTGATAGTTTCCATCCCGATCGGATGAGTGAAGTAGTAAAGCAGGGGCTAGCCGATTTCCCGTATTCGAATAAGATTCAACTGGCTCGGGATCGCGTGTCTGAATTTTCTTGGGAAAAAGCCGCTCAGTCGTACCTGGCCTTATATGAGGAGATCCTTCGCCGATGATTCGATAGATTAAAGGCTCCGGCGAATCCATAGACTTAGGTAATAGCCCCAAATCAGGGCTAAGATCACAATCACCGCGTAGGTGAGAATCCAGGCCCAATTCCAGGACGACATCTTTTCAAATAGTTTTTTCATTCGTACATGCAGCGTAACAGCAGACCCGATAGACGCGTCTTTTGACCCCGCAATATAAGACCCACTTTTTAATGCGAAAGGCTGGAAACCGATTTCTTAGGGCTTTTCATACTGTTCGCCTACTCCGAAACGGAAAATAAAATCCCTTACTCAACTTCAGAAACGGGCTAAAGTAGAAGTCAATAACCTAAGGTTATAGATTAGTACGGAAATTAAATCTCGTTGAATCAGACGCTTAGTGTCGCAACAAGAGCTTTAGCGAACCAAAGATTAGGTTTGTAATAAAAAAGCTAGCTATTTGAAGGCGTAAACACTTTACGTTCGGGTGCCCTAGCGGTTTAATAGTATCAAGGGTACTGCGAAACTTTGGTTGCAGTAAACCCTAACTGGTTTCTGGTTAGGGTTTATCATTCTGATAATGAAGCCAGACTAATTCAGTAGAAATATACGCAATAAAATAAAAAAACTCCCCATGAAACATGGGGGAGTTTTAACGTTCAACCTTCAACCTATCTGCTTCAAAAGTATAGTCTCTGACTCATAATCAAAGGTTAATTCTATGAATGGCAGACTTTCTCCTGTCAATTGTATCTTCTACTCGTTGAGCGTTTGAAGGGATTAATTAGTGAACGTTAAAGAGCACTTTTGTCCCTTTGCTAAGGCTTAATTGAAGCTTTTTATACTCCGTCTATTCAACGCGTTTGCTTCCCAGTTTGAAACTTTTCTGTTACCTTGTTTGAGAAGATAGTAAAGGTACCTTTTGATGCAGAAAACCATGAGAGCGTTTCGTTTATGGGGTGGATTAATTCTTCTGCTGGGGATTGTATACGGCATTCAGTACGTCTATCATCGCTGGCAACAGCCCTGGGATTACGCCTCAGTGACACCCTCATTAGTGGGCCACTGGTTTGGGCCCTTTAAAGACCCCGATGGTATCCCCAAAACACTCGAACTGGAAATTTTTAAACCGGAAGTAGATTGGCTGAATCGGAAACGCCGGGGTAAAAATGAGCAAAGCTTTACAGGAGTCGCCCGAGTAAAGAGTCGGTTAGGTCAGGAGCAGTACAGAATTGAAGGAGTCGTCCGTAGTTCCCAACAACAGGCTCTAAACCGTATCACTTTTTTATTTCAGGATGAAAATACCCGGCTACGTAATAATTTTAACCTAATGACCGCTGAAGAAGGGGGTACTTGGGAGTCCGATGCTCTGAATCTGACGCTTACGTTCCGGTATATCACCGAAAGTGGAAATGCCTTCTCCAGTAGCAATGACCATCGCTACACAACGACGGTTCCGGTTCGTCTGAAACGGATGAGTCCATAATCCTGAAGAAATATTGAGCTGAAAAAATAGGCTTAGCTCTTTGAATCCTGCAAATTGTCGTACTTTCGCGGCTCAATCGGTGTCCAGTGGATTATTCATTGGGCTTAAAAGGGAATCCGGTGCAATTCCGGAGCAGTACCCGCTGCTGTAAGTTCTTTTAGTTTTCCATTTACAGTTTTCTGTCTACAGTTGATTTTACTGAAAACAGAAGACAGCAAACGGAAAACTCTAAAAATTTCTCAACGATACAAACCACTGTGCCTTCAGGCATGGGAAGGGGTTGAGAAAGGAACGAGCCAGAAGACCTGCCATTGAAACCATACCAACGTGCTTTCGGGAAGAAAAGCAGGAGGCTAGCCTAATCGGTGAGGAGACGCTTGCGTCATCCTCTGGCTTTGTTTTCCCGTAAGCAATAGAATTCATCCGGGAAAACTACATGATTCATCCTTTACTCCTCGATTCGTTCGTACTGGGCATTCAGCACTCCTTCGAACCCGATCACCTGGCGGCTGTTTCCGTCCTGACCAGTGAAAAAAAGAAAGGTCAGCTGTGGCGGGTAGCCTGGCGATCTTCGCACTGGGCGTTAGGGCACGCTTTTTCGCTCATTCTCTTTGCCTGCCTGATCTTACTACTTAAATCCCAGCTATCTCTGGAAGTTGCTTCCTGGGTTGAATACGTGGTAGGACCATTGATGATTTATCTGGGTATTGTCGCCATTCGTCGTAACTTCAAAAATGACCCGGTACGCCCAACGGACGCATCCAACGCGGCAGCTACGCCGCTAAACCGCTCTTTTGGCGTGGGGATGATTCACGGACTGGCGGGTACCGGAGGGGCCTGTACGGTTGCCCTTACGCTGGCGGCCAAAGACGCTTCCACCGCCGTTTGGATCATCATCATTCAAAGCCTGAGTATTCTGCTGGCTATGACCATTTACGGGTGCGTTTTTGCCTTTTCACTACAAAAAGTAGCCCAGCGAACGGAACGCGTGCTTCGCTGGATGAATTACCTCATTGGTGTCTTTTCGATCGCCGTAGGTGTTCTCACGCTAGTTGACTCATTCTAGACTATTGCTTCAGTATTCGTTTACCCTTTATTCATTTTCGATGTTTTCTTCCCCCCAGAAAAAAGCCCTTTGGGCTAGTATGCTTTTATTGCCTGGACTGGCTTACGCTCAAACACCAGCGGATTCAGTATACGCTTTGAGACCCATCGTGGTGACGGCAACCCGCTCGGAGGCTATCTTAGCCGAGGTGCCCCGCAGTTTACGCGTGATTGCCCGTCAGGACATCGCTTTAACGCCTGCCAACGATTTGACGGATATTGCCAAGAAAACCGCTGGCGTACACGTCATTCAGTATCCGAACCTTTCTTCGGGTATCGGGATTCGCGGCTTTCGGCCCCAGTTTTCGGGATTGAATCAACGCACGCTGTTACTCATTAATGGCCGCCCGGCGGGAGCTACTAATCTTTCGACCATCTCACTCAATAGCGTCGAACGCATTGAGGTACTGAAAGGTCCCGCTTCGGCTCTGTACGGATCGCAGGCGATGGGCGGCGTGATCAACGTCATCACCCGCCGATCGCAAGGAACGCCCCAGGGCTCCGCGTACGTGGAGTACGGTAGTTTCAAAACTCTGCAAGCCGGTCTGCAAACGGGTGGCAATCTCACCAAGCAACTGGATTACGATTTGTCATTTGCCTACTTTCAGCGGGCCAATGATTATAAAATCGGGAAGAACAACTGGCTACGCAATGCCTTCGATTTTCGCAATGCGGTCAAACATTACGCCAACCAACCGGATGCGGAGGTCGATGACCGTACTGGCGATGGGCAAACCCGACCGTATACGCAACTCAGTTACTATACCGGAGCCTTGCGACTGGGCTACCAGCTGAGTTCGAAATGGCGGCTGGACGTTCGCGGCGAAACCTTTCAGGCCCGGAATGTACAGTCGCCCGGCGATATTGCTTACGGTATTACGGAATCCAGCAGTAAAGACGTCGAGCGGGCCTCGGGTGAAGTCGCTATATCGGGAAATCTGGGGGTCCATCAGCCGAGTCTGAAAGTATTCACGGCGGAAGAATCGAACACGAATTATACCCTCAATGCTTCGGGCAAACCCGTAGTTCCGTACCGTTCCAATCGTACCGCCAACGCCTGGACGGGCGTACAGCTCAAGGACGTCTGGACGCTGGGACAACATTCATTGGTCTTTGGCTACGATTACCTGAAGGCTTCGACCAAAGGCCGTCGCTGGTCAGACTTAACGACGGAACGGGCACCTACGCAGCCGAATTATGCGTTGATTTCTTCGGCCTTTTACGCCCAGGCCAATTTGAAATGGGGCAAATTGACGCTTCAACCCGGTTTACGGTTTGATCAGATTACCTTTGATGTACAAGCAACACCCTTGTTGACTACCTACCAGCCGGGTAAAAAAACGAATCCGTTTCTGAGTCCGGGTTTAGCCGCCGGGTACGAGATTCTGCCAAGTGTACGGATCAAAGCCAGTGTAGGACGAGCCTTTGTTACGCCGGATGCCTACAACGTAGCCGGGTACTCCGAAGCTCGTACGACGACCGGAAAAATTGCGGTGACGAGCGGTAATCCCGATGTGAAGAATGAAAGCAGCTGGAGTCAGGAAGTAGGGGTATCCTTCGAAAAAGGTGGTTTCTACGCTAATGCTACGTATTTCGCTACGCAGGTGAAAGACCGGATTGCCCGACTGGTGACCGCCGTGAACGAGCCCCTGAGTAATGGCGATGTCATTGTGTCGCGGACCCGTTTTGTGAACGCCGCCGACTCGGACATGAACGGTCTGGAAGCCGAAGCGGGCTACGGCAAGGAAGGTGTTTGGAAGGTATACGCCAATCTGACGTCTATGTTTGAGGCCAAAGAAGTAATCGTAGGGACCGATGATTCGCGTAGTAGCCGTGATATTGCCAATGTAGCCCGGAATCTGGTTTCCTACGGAGCGGAGTATAGCCCGATCAAAAATGTTCGTCTGCGACTGACCGGACGTTACGTAGGCTCCCGCAAGGACATTGACTATACCGATGCCGCCAATCCGGAGATCACGTATGCTCCCTTCATGGTACTCGATGCCGTAGCCGTGTATTCGTTCCAGCAAAAACACCGACTGACCCTTTCCCTTTCAAACTTGACGGACGAAAATTACTACGAAAAACGGGGGTATAACTTGCCGGGCCGTACGGTTTCATTACGTTACACGCTGGCGTTTTAGGCAACGGTAAAACCCAGATTCCTAGAGAATCCCCCAAACGGTACCTCACGGGTTGGGGGATTTTTGTTGAACATTGGAAGGAAAACTATCGATCCATCTTTCTCAATCATTTGCATATTAGTTCTATAAAATGCTCATTAACAGTAGATTATTTATAGTATGTGAATCCTTGTAGACCTGCTCTTTCCATGCACATTTTTGGATTTTCAAAATTAATTTTGGTTTCTAAAACGTTTGTTTCAGAAAAAGACACACCTTTGCAGGGCAATTAGTTGAAGCATGGCAAGAAACGTTGAGTTTAACGAGGAAGAAGCAATTCAAAAAGCTACCGATGTCTTTTGGGAAAAAGGCTATCATGGGGCTTCCCTCCGCGATTTAACGGACGCCATGCAAATCAATAGTAGTAGTCTTTACAACACCATCGGCGATAAGCATCAATTGTTTGTCAAGTGTTTGAAGTACTACATTCAGAATAAGCGGGAATTCCTGCAAAATCAGTCCGCACGGGCGGATTCACCGCTGGCGGCTATCGTTAATTTCATCGAGGCTGCATCCGAAACAATTATTAAGGACGCTAACGGTTGTCTGGCCGTTAAGACGGCTTTCGAAGTTTCTCCCAAGGATGATAGCATTCAATCAATTCTGAAAGCGGATAATGATTTTACGCGTAACTATCTGAGTTCATTAGTGAAACAGGCCATAAATGAAGGTGAGATGGTCGCCACAGAAGACCCCGATTTGCTGGCTGATTTCATCGTTGCGAGTTATACCGGCTGGTATGAACTTCATGTTTTGTATGCTAATCCCAAACAAATCAGAAATTTAGCTCAACTTCTGATTCGACAAATTTCATCCTGAAAAATTTTTAACCCATTCTGAAACAAATAATTCAGAATAATGTGTGTAGTGCATTCTGGCGTCTATTCTGAAACAATCAATTCAAAAAAACAAATCATGGAAAATCAACTTTCGTTTAGTACGGACCTTCGTGGTAAAATCGCTTTAGTAACGGGGGGTACCAAGGGCATTGGCAAAGCGATTGCGGATCAATTAGCTCAGGCGGGAGCTCAGGTCATCGTAACGGCCCGAAACCGCCCCGCCGATTCAGATTCAACCCATTCATTCATAGCAGTCGATCTAACGCAGGCGGATCAGGTTACGCAACTGGCCCAGCAAGTACAGGATACCTATGGAAGAATTGATATCCTCATTGACAACGTCGGCGGCCTTACAACTCCCGGCGGTGGTTTTCAGGCATTAAGTGACCAGGACTGGGAACAGGAACTGCAATTCAACCTACTCGCCACCATCCGCCTGGATCGGGTCCTGCTGCCGCTCATGCAGAATCAGAAAAGTGGGGTGGTCATTCACATCTCGACGGGAGCGGCTAAACAACCCCTGTGGAATCTCAATTTAGCTTATTCGGTTTCTAAAGCAGCGTTGAATTGCTACAGTAAAGCACTGGCCAATGAAGTAGCCAGTCAGGGAATTCGGGTTGTAGCAGTTTCCCCCGGAGCGGTAAAAACACCCTTAATGGAGCAATTCCTGGAGGATTTTGCCCGGAATGAAGGCATTCCCTTGGAAGATGCCTTTACTACGGTAATGGGTAAAATGAGCGGCGTTCCCCTGGGCAGAATGGCAGAGCCCGAGGAGATCGCTTCACTCGTTCGCTTTTTAGCTTCTCCGGCTGCTTCGTATATCACGGGCGTAAATTATAACATCGACGGCGGAGCGTACCCCATTGCGTAAAAGTCTCGTTTACAGTTATCCCCGTCGTGAATTTCTTCTTAAAAATTTACGGCGGGGATGACGTTTGATAGGGAATTAGTTTTCTGGATTAAAGATGAAATTTCCTTTAAATGACAATCTTTGCTAACCCGTAACCACCTAAGCCCCTTTCCCTGTGATCTTCAGCTTTACTGCTTCTGCTGATTTTGATTTCATGACGTACTTTGCCCGTCACATACAAGCAACGGTACAGAACGGCTTGTTGGTAATACCAGACCACTTAGGGCAAGGGCACATTCGGAAGTTAGCATTCGGGACTGACTTCAAGATTACCATCCACCGCTATATACTTAAGGAGGATTTGGTCATCCACCGTAATACTTCCGGCCAGGGAAACGACTTGATTACCGTCTTCTTTTACAACAATGAGGAAGCCCTGCAGATTGCCTACAATGCCGATATGCAGGTACTGTTTTCGCAGCGGGACGAATCAGCGATCCAGGTTACGTCCAACGACCTCAGTTCAACGATCCGCTTTCCGGCCCATCAACAGATTCACTACGTGGTAGTTGCCATTACGCCGCCTCGTTTGAATGAATTATTAGCCGTCAGAGAGCCCAATTCGGTACTGCGAACGA
>NZ_JBMDWJ010000181.1:0-13055 GCF_048595215.1 Siphonobacter sp. | reverse complement strand
CAGTTTTGACGTAGAATTCCTGAATAACTGTAAAATCAAAACGAGTCAACCAAGGGAATTGTCCACCATTACGTTCAGCGTAATTACCCCGACGAGCCTTCAAGTATTTGTTATTATTAATATACTCTTCAAAGGCAGCTTGCTGTTCTGCCACTGTATATACGCGGGCATTAGCACCTGTACCAACGGTAAGGGGAGCAAAATTGATCTGGGAAGCAGAGGTGGGAACATAAATTAGGTCGTTGCCATTTTGCCCGTCTCCATTCATATCACCGTTGTACGTATAGGAAATCTTACCACCACTAGCGGAAGTCATACCGAGCGTGAACGTAGTAGAACCACCGAAGGTACCACCGTAGTTGATGCGGTAGTTGGCGTAACCAATGATTCGGTGACGCAGGTCGTTATCCGCGTAAGAAACACCCAGATAGTTCTGACCATCTACGCTTGGGATATTAGCTTGAACTGTACTACCAACGGACTGTAAATCTCTTGCTTGGCCATAAGTATAAGCCAACATACCTCCAAAGCCTTTAGAAACAGGTCTTTCTAACTTAGCTGTGAGGGTATATGCTTCGCCTTTATTTATATTCTTAAGTACAAACGTGTTCGTAACTGCGGCATTAACAAAATTAGAAGAAGGGTACCGATCGCGAGTATCAGGGCCCGTAAAGTTACGGTCCGGTGTTTTTAAGTTCGCATCAATGTAACGAAGACCCTGAAGGGTTTTGTTATAAATAACTTCCAACGTTCCAATCAAACCCAAAGGCAGACGCTGATCGACGGCTAAATTCGTTTTCCATACCAGCGGATATTTCAAATTCGGATCAGTTGCGTTTACGGTATAGGGGCTTAGCTTTCTGATGTCCGTTTCAGAAGGAATAAATTGACTTGGATTCAGTGTAAACGGAGCATCAAACGTATTATCTCGCCTAATCAATACCGTATTAATACCATTGTTTCCGAGCTGGTTCGATACCAGTACTTCTGGAATTCGTGAAACGAAGAAACCGCTACCTCCGCGGACCTGCGTAGTTTTATCCCCTTTTACATCCCAATTAAAACCAATCCGAGGAGAGATCAGCAAACGAGCTTTAGGGAAAGCTCCAGTGTTGACTGAATAAGGATTGTTATTTTCGTCGTGGAATTTACCGGCTAAATCTTCAGCTAAAACGGGGTTATAGAAGCTTTTAGCCGTTGATTTATCGTAAGCAAAAATATCAGCCCGTACACCCGCGGTCAGTTTGAAATTAGGGTTCACCTGGAATTCGTCCTGTAGGTAAGCACTGTAAGTCGCTCTTTTTAACGTCTGCAAAGGCTCGGCTCCGCCGGGTAGTAAAGAGTAACGATAGTTAAATCTTCTAACCTGTACGGGTGAAGTTGTAGCGTTTGGATTTGCTAGATAAGCTAACGCCGCCGTTTTGAAGTCGTCAATGGAGTTATAGGTATATACGCCATTGGAAGCCGGGAAGAATACGTTATTTGACGTAAAGTGTTCGTAGGCTAAACCAAACGTCAAAGTATGTTTACCTGCAAAATAGCTGAAGTTATTCGTGATATTTAAAGTAGAATAGTTCAGCTTGTTGTTAGGTGTAAAAGGATCGAAACCTACGGAAGTATAGGTCGCGTTATCCTTCAAAATATCGATACTTGGAAAGATACCAGTACGATACGCACGATCTTCAATTTGCTTGTTATAGGTAGCAATCAAGCGGTTGGCAAACCTACCGTTAAACGTTGAGCTTAATTCTGCAGCAATGGAACGAGTATTGTCTGCAATCCTATAACCCGTATTCTGAGCTGAGAGAGCTAAACCTCCATTGTAACTTCCCGTAGCGTAACCCGTGCGGTTTCCAAAGCCAGCTGTAGAGCTACTGTTGCTGTTACTTATCGCCTGATCAGATTGTGAGTTGTGATGTGAGTAACGTACGGATAATTTGTGATTATCGTTGATGTTATAATCTAGGCGAAGTAAACCCTTAGTACTCTTGATTTCGTTATTGAAGTTGTCAATCGCACCTAGATCGAAGTTGAAGTTGGTGGCCATAAATTGCTTCAAATCTTCCAAATCGGCTGCTGTCGTACGCGACACGTTGCCCGTAGCTCCGGGACGATTCGCTACCCAATCCAACGCGGGAACGCTGCTAGTGTACCGTTCAACGTTAGCGAAGAAGAATAGTTTGTTTTTGATAATCGGGCCGCCAATGCGGAAACCGTAGGTATTGTTGTTAATCGTCACCGGGGGAAGCTCGCGACCATCGGCTTTCTTACCAGCTAGATCCGAATTACGGAACAGATAGTACACCGAGCCTGACACTTCGTTTGTACCAGAACGCGTTACGGCATTAATACCAGCACCTGAGAAACCCGTTTGACGTACGTCGAAGGGAGCTACGTTCACTTGTACTTCATCTAAAGCGTCGAGTGAAACGGCAGTAGTACCCGTACGTCCACCGGCTGAAGCCGAAGAACCTAAACCAAAGCCATTGTTGAATACGGAACCGTCAATAGTGATGTTATTGAAACGGGCATCCTGACCGCCGAAGGATTGACCATTACCATAGGCATTATACTTAGTAATGTCATTGATCGTACGACCCAGGGTAGGGATAGTATTGATCGTTTCGCGACCGTAGGAAGCTGCTGCTCCGGTGCGGTTTGAACTGAAAACGCCATTCTGATTACCGGTTACGACTACTTCAGAAAGTTGAGAAGAAGCATCCGATAATTGGAAGTTTACGTCAGAGGAAGTTCCCAGGCTGGTGTAAATCTCATTTTTCACCTGTTCCTGAAAACCTACGAAAGTGGCCGTAATGCGGAAGGGGCCTCCAACACGTACGCCAATCAGGGTATAACGACCCGAGGCGTTCGTAGTCGTACCATAACGGCTACCGGAAGGTTCGTGAATAGCTACGACTGTGGCTCCGGGAAGAGCCTCTCCTTTGTTATCAACGACAACCCCGGTTACCGTCGACGACGTCACCTGGGCTTGTACTTGATTGAGACCACAAAGAGCGGCTAAGACTAGCCCCAGACACGCGAGCGTTCTCCTGGATTTTGCTAAAAGTGTTTTCACAATAGTTTGATTTGGGAATTTAAGGAAGTTGACTAGGTATATATTTGATCAAGATGGGTGGCTGTTTACTAAAAAAACCTGACAGAATAACTACTTAAACTGCCAGGTTTTTAATACTGCGAACGAAGAAAAAATTAGAATGAATAACGGGCTCCGATCTGAGCGTTCCAACGTGAGGCGAAGTCGCTTACGAAGTATGGACGGTACGTTCCGTTGATGTTATTCATGTTATTGATGTTAAACTGTACCGCAGGCTTAGCAGCTGTTGGCGTAAAAGCCGTACCGTTCTGCGTTTGAGCACCAGAATTTACGACCGTAAACAAGTTAACCGATTGGTTAGATAACGAATACGCACGTCCCCAATCCTTGTTCAACAAGTTGCCTACGTTTAGTACATCGAAGAAAACTTGCAGACGGTTCCGGCCGAAGATGAAGTCCTGAGCCAAACGCAGATCGAAGTGGTTTTCGAAAGGCAGACGGTCGCCGTTACGCACGGAGTTCTTACCCATTGTTTCTTTCAGGTAACTATTAGCCTGAGCAAATGCCTGGAAGTCAGTCCACTGCTGAGCAGCCGTTGCTCCACCCCGAATATCAGCAAAATTAGCTTCGGAAAGGTTAGAGGGAATGTACGCAATCGTGTTCGATGCCGCACCTGAGATGTCATCACCCGTGATTGTCCGGTTGTACAGATAAGACATGCGTTGACCAGACTGACCCGTGTAAATCAAGGTAATGGTTGTCGCGAAGTTTTTAGCGTAACGGAATTCTTTGCTCAGGTTACCGACGATCCGTGAACCCATATCAAAGTTAGAGTTCGCTAGATCCAGACGATTCAAACCGTTGGTGGCATAAGCAAAACGCCAGTTTGAATAGGCTACTGAGCTAGTCAAATCAGTCAGTGACTTCGTGCGTCCGTAGGTGTAGGCAATCATACCTGACCAGCCGCGATCGGCGGGTTTCTGAAGTTGTGCCGTAAGGCTATAGCTGTACCCTTTGTTCGTGTTTTTCAGCAGCAGTACGTCACCGAAAGACGTCGTATTACGCTTCGTCCACAGGGGCCGAGTCGTCGTGCCTAACGTAACGGTTCCTTCACCGTTTTCGCTCAGGTTCAAGTTCTGGTAATTGGCGTTGTTGAGCGTCTTGGTGTAAATCGCTTCCAACGTTCCAACTAATCCCCAGATTCCTAACTTACGATCCACGGCTAGGTTTGCCCGGAATACCTGAGGAAATTTGAAGTCACGATCAATCACGTTGATAACCGGAGAGGCCGTCGTTACCGACGTTGGGATGTAAGCTCCGGCGTGTACGTCATTGGGGTTAAAGTTGTATTTGATTCCAGCTAAAGCTTCCCGTCCAGCAGCATTCGAATTAGAAACACTGTAGTTGATATTCGTTACGCCCGTATTCGATAACTGGTTGGAAATCCATACGAAGGGAATACGACCCGTGAACAAGCCAGCTCCGCCGCGAACCTGCGTAGAAGCATCCCCGTTGATATCCCAATTAAAGCCTACCCGGGGTGAGAATAGAAGTTTTCCCTTAGGCATCTGACTCGTGCTATATCCGGGGAAAGCCGTAGCGAAAGCGGTATTTTCGGCAGGATCACTGAAGAATACGGGTAAATCCAGGCGTAAACCGTAGGTGAGCTTCAACCGATCTGTGGTATTCCAGACATCCTGAGCATAGACACTAAGCTGAGCTGCCCGGAGGTTCGCCGCTGCTTTATCCGCAGGATTGGAACTGGTTGAATACCCTACGTTGTACTGCGTGAGGCCCTTATTCGCAAAGAAATTAGAAATGCTCGACGGGTCGGTAGTACCACCTACGCCAAACGTATAGTTTCCGTAGTATCCTTGTAGGAAGATATTTTTACTGCTGAAAAACTCGTCATTCGTACCGAAGGTAATCGTGTGCTTGCCTTTGTAGAGCGTAAAGTTGTCGGTAAGCGTAATGACATCCTGATCCAAACTGTTGGCCTGAGAAGAGTTTTCAGATCCTAAGTTGTAGGTAATGGTAGCTTTTTGGCCTAAATCGTAACTGTTGATCGTCAAGCCAGGGAAGAATCCCGTAGCTCGGCTGTCACGAACCGTATTGTAAGTCAGGCGTAAAACGTTCGAAGCTTTTGACGAAAAGTTACTGTTCAACTCTAATACAGTTGAGTTGCTTTTGCTTACAAAGCGGTAACCTGTATTCGAGAAAGGTACTGCAGTAGGCGTACGACTCAGGGCGTCATTGCTACCGTTTACGTAATTATGACGCAGCGTCAGGGTATGCTTTTGGTTGATGTTCCAGTCTAAGCGACCAAACAGCGAAGTAGACTTGTTTTCGTTGTTCAGAGCACCATAAGTTCCAGGATCATAACCGTAGTTAGTAATCATATACTGACGGAGTACTGCAAGCGTATCCGCATTTACTCTTGAACCCGAACCGGCTATGGTCGGATCAAAAGCCAGGGGAGTGGACTTTACGAAACGTTCACCGTTCAGATAGAAGAACAACTTATTTTTAATAATCGGACCGCTCAAGCTAGCACCGAACGTTTTGTTACTGAACTCAGCGTAGGGATTACGGGTCGTAGTTTCATTGTAGGAAGCACTCTTACCTACGAATTTTTCATTCTGGAACTGTCCGTAAACGGAGCCATGTAAAGTGTTGGAACCACTTTTCGTAACGGCATTGATACCGCCGCCCGTAAAACCACCATACGTAATGTCGTAAGGAGAAAGTACCACCTGCATTTCCTGAATGGTCTCAATGGAGATGGGGTTTAGGTTAGCCTGACCACCATTTGTTCCCGTACCCGCCAGACCAAAAGCATCACTAGCATTGGCACCGTCGATGGTGAACTGATTATACCGGTTGTTCTGCCCGGCAAAAGAAGTACCTGAACCGGCCGTGTTCGCTTGAGGAGTTAAACGTGTAAAGTCCTGCACGCTCCGGCTAATGGTAGGCAAGCTTTGCATCTGACGTAAGGAAATGTACGTAGAAGCACCGTTTCTGACAGAACTAATAACGCTGCCTTTATCGGCTGTTACCGTTACTTCCTGTAAGTTAGCTGAGCCGCCTTCCAGCGTGATGTTAGCCGAAAGTGGGGTACCCAAGGCAACGGCTAAATCCGTAAGTTTTTTAGGTGTGTAACCTACAAAGGTTACCTCTAATGAATAGGGGCCGCCCACCCGTAAGTTTGGAAGTGTGTATTGTCCATTTTCACGAGTAACGGTGCCGTACACCGTGCCAGTAGGTTCATGCGTAGCCTTTACCGTGGCACCTGGTAAAGCCTCTCCATTGTTATCAGTGATACGGCCAACAATGGAAGAGGTAGTAACCTGAGCATAGGTGGTTTTGCCCGCTAAGAGTAGCAACAGCGTCACCATAACTCCTAAAGCCCGGGTTAGTGGTAAAAATTTCCTCATCATAAGAAATTTGTGAATGAATTAAATTGAACTTTTTACAGGGTATGCTATGTAAAATTCAATACAAAGAAACACATGTTTTTGTCTTTTTTCAAGTCTTGCTTTTTTGATTTTGATTTAAATTATAACAATAATGTATTGATTTATAGGAAATGCTCATTTTTATATTTAAATAAATCAATTTTCATAATGTTAAATAATCATTAAGTTTTTGTTTATGGTAAGATTGTACTATTTCCATACAGCTCTTTTAAAAAGAACTACTCCTCTTATTTTTATAGAATCTAAATTGTCTTACTATTTCCGATGAATTAGCCACTTCTACTCAAAGTTGAACCGCTAAATATTTGCGGAGAAGGCATAGGACCAATTAAAATTGGCCGATAGACTCTAAATGGGTCTTAAGTATACGTTGTATCGGGCTAGAGCCAAAGAATCGACAATTACGTAAGGGGTTATACGAAGCAATCTGTACTGGAAACTTAAGAACTTTGATAGCTATACGACGAAGAGAAACAACGTTCAATTGAAGCAGTCCTGCTCGCGTAAGACCGCCCTCCCATGAACCGTAAATGCGGGATTGCTGTTATCTTTGCCAATTAATCAGCAAACTTCTTTCTTCTCAGGTTATACGCTTACTAGCATCCCCAATTATGAAAAGAATTTATCTGGATAATGCGGCGACTACTCCTCTGGACCCGCTGGTACTGGAAGAGATGCTTCCCCTCATGCGGGAGCAATTTGGTAACCCTTCGTCCATCCACGGTCACGGCCGCGTGGTACGTTCAGCGATTGAAAAGGCCCGAAAAAAAGTAGCCGAGCTGCTGAACACCTCGCCTTCGGAGATCTTTTTCACCTCAGGAGGAACGGAAGCCGACAATACCATTATCCAGAATACGGTTCTTGCGAAAGGAATCAAACACATCATCACGTCTAAAATTGAGCATCACGCGGTGCTGCACACGGCGGAAGAGCTCCAGAAACGAGGCCTGGCCAACGTCTCTTTCGTAGAACTGGATGCCAAAGGTTACGTGGACTACGGGCATCTGGAGGAGTTACTAAAAACGAACCCCACTAGCCTGATTTCACTCATGCACGGTAACAACGAAGTGGGTAATCTGCTGGATCTGGATCGGGTAGGTGAACTGGCGACGGCATATGGAGCCCTGTTCCATTCGGATACGGTACAAACGATGGGCCATTACGTGCACGATCTGCAACGCCTGAAGACGAACTTCATCGTGGGTGCGGCCCATAAATTCCACGGACCCAAGGGCGTAGGCTTCATGTACCTGCAAAGCGGTACCCGGATTCCCCCCTTCATTCACGGAGGAGCCCAGGAACGTAACATGCGGGGTGGTACGGAAAATGTTTACGGGATTGCTGGTTTGGCGAAAGCCCTGGAGCTGGCGTATGCCGAAATGAGCGAACACCAGCAGCACGTGCAGGGTTTGAAATCGTACATGATTGAACGCCTGAAAGAGGCCATCCCCGACGTACGTTTCAACGGTGATCCGGAGAACTCGGCACAGAGTCTGTATACGGTGCTGAACGTAAGTTTTCCGCCGACTGCCGATAGCGAAATGCTGTTGTTCAACCTCGATATTGAAGGTATTTCTGCTTCGGGAGGTTCCGCTTGTAGCAGCGGTTCGGATGTAGGTTCACACGTGCTGACGGCCCTTAAAGCCGATCCTTCACGTCCTTCAGCCCGCTTTTCGTTCTCGAAATACAATACCCGGGAGGAAATTGATACCGTCGTAGAAAAACTCACGGTCATCGCCGGAGTGGAACGGGTAGGCTAAGCTAGTTCAGGTTGTTACTATACTTCATTGCCAGTCTTCGGACTGGCAATTTTTGTTTGAAATCGAGTCCAGGGGTAAGGCGACCAGACCAGTAAGGCCGCTACCAGGATGACTACGCCACAGATAGCCCCCAGAACCGGAGCGGGTATACTCATCTGGGCCTGACCCGATACGTAAGCTCCGGTGATGTCCGTAAGATTAACCATCGCCATATAAGCGGTGAACTGCGAGCCTTCCACGGACTTCCGGCAAAGTGCCATCAGTACGGGCATACTGGCTACGCTGAAACTAGGGTCCATCATGGAAAGGGCCACCAGACCCGTTCGCCCCACGGCCAGCTCGTGCCAATAGATATGTAGTAAATTGAACGTAAGTAAAAATAGCCCCGCCCCGAGCATGACCCGGCCCATCAGTCGCTGGGCTCCCATGCGATCGGCAATAATTCCACCCAAGAGTACAACAGCAATCACGACCAGCGTGCCCAAAGTGCCCTGTAGAACCGATACGTCCGTGTCCGACCAGCCTAGTCGCTGAATTAGGTGTACGGAATAAGCCCGGCTGAATACCGCCTGACAGCCATAATACAGAAGGATAGGTATGAACAGCCGCAGGCTCCTTTTTTCGGTTAAACCCTGAAAGAGTTCGCGGAATAATCCTCTGGCTGAAGGAAGACTAGCCTGTACGAAAGGGATTTGTTTCAAGGAGAACAACGCCTGCTCGGGTCGTTCTTTGATGAAAAAGGTCAGTACGGTTAGCGATAAAAGTACCAGTGACTGCGTCCATACAGCCGCATGAAATCCGTAGATGTGCATTACTACTGCCAATCCGGCAGAGCCGAGCGAAATGCCGCCGAGGAAACCGCCCCGCATGACGGCAGTAAGGCGACCGCGTTCGTTTTCCGGAATGACAGAAATAGCCAAAGCATCTACGCTGGCGTCCTGTACCGAAGCAAAAACACTATGCACGAAAAAGGCCAGTTGCAGCGAGGAGAGCTCCCGGATCGGATCGTCGACAACCAATAAACCCAGTGAGGCTAGTAGAGCGAGGGTCTGAGCGAGCAATACCCAGGGCCGCCGCCGACCCATAGTAGATTGCTGATACTTGTCAATGAGAGGTCCCCAGATGAATTGAAAAGACCAGGGAAGGCCAACCGTAGCGGCGAAGACTCCCACTGCAGCCGGGGAAATCTGATGAGCAGTGAGATAATTAGCCAGGGTATATAAACCGAAACCCGCCGGAATGCCCTGCATGACGTATAGGTAAAAAAAGGCAAAATAGCGTAACCAGCGACGTTCACTCAGAGCTAACGCATACGTGGAGGGTTCCAGCGGCATGTAAAAGAGCATTATTACCCTTTCATAACTTTCTGAAAATGAATTTGTTTAAGGGATTTTTCGGGTGATGAGAAGTACGTTTCTTGCAAGGTTTGTACCTGCTTGTTGAGTTAGCCCGCATTTCGTCCGAGGCAGGGTTGGAGTGTCTGGAGCATTATAAGGGATAATGGATAGAATAGAGGCGGGGATCACGCAACCCCGAAGGGGTTTAATCTAATTAGCCCTGGGTTACACCCAGGGGAACGGCGATGATTACCCCATCACAATTACCCCCGCATTTCATACGGGGCTATTGACATTGAACCCCTCCAGAGTTGGGGTATTCGATGGAAGCAAGGATCTACTGGTGCAAGTTTCCAAACGTGTACCTGCCATTTGGCAGTTTCTAACTGCCTTGTTACGCAAGATAAAAGCAGGTAAGAACCCGCCTGGATATGGGTACCGGTTAGGAAACCTGCACTAGTGAGCAGCCATCCGTTTGGCTTTAGAAAGAATTGCCTTATTTTATTAAAGTATAAGGTGATAAATAGATTCATAAAATTTGGTGAATCCAAGGATTTCTTTTCCCAAATGTTTCCAGAATTGACTTCTTGTTTTGCAGGCATCGATCGCATCGTTAAACGATCGGTGTATGCGTATGAACTCTCTTCCCTTGAATTTTTTGTGTAGGAAAAGCCCGCGAAGGTTCTTACTCGGGGCCTGTCTGCTGGGAGCCCTGCCCAGTATGGGTCAGGTGCAAACCTTACGGGAGGTACTCGACCGAAGCGTTACGCAGTATCCACTACTGAAAGCCAAACAATCGGAAATTCAGAGTGCCCAGCAACGGGAATCGGCAGCCCTGACTGAGCGACTACCCATCGTAACGCTCCAGCACCAGTACAACTACGCCACCAACAACAGCATCACGGGGTCGGTCTTCAACAATGAAGGAACCGCCGTGGCCATTTCTGGTGGGGTGCGTCCCGAAAACAACTACGAAGGCGTATTTGGCAGTTTTACCACGGCCGTTGCGGAGTGGCGGGTTATCAATTTCGGTCGCGTGAAAGCGAACATCAAGGCTGCGAACGCCGAGGTTCGCCGTTCCGAAGAAGACTACGCGAACGAACGCTTTCAGCATCAGGTACGGGTGACCGATGCCTATCTGACGCTTTTGATTCAGCAGAAACTGGTAACGATTCAACAGCAAAACCTGGATCGGGCCCTGACCTTCAAACGGATCGTCGACTCTGGTGTTCGCTCCGGTATGCGTCCCGGTGTGGATAGCTCGCTGGCGACGGCGGAGGCCTCGCGGGCCCGCATTCTGTTATTTGAAAGTCAGCAGAAGGAAAAGGTCAAGCGACTCCGACTTTCGGAGCTGACGGGATTGGTACAGGATAACCTACAAGTGGATAGCCTGTCTTTCTATACCCAGTTGCCCCTGTCACCCGCCGCGAGTGACAGTTTGTTCCGTAACCACCCGGCCTTACGATTTTCCCGCAGCCAGATCGACTGGGCAGCCGCCCGCAGCACGGCCACCAGCCGCTCGCTGTGGCCCACGATCTCGCTGGTGGGAGCGGGCTGGGCGAGGGGTTCAGGGGTACAAAACGACGGGGATGTCTACCGAACGGACCTGTCCAACGGCATCCGGTATCAGGTGGGCAATTACCTGTTTGGGGTGTCGGCCCGCTGGAACCTGACGAATGCCTTACGCCTCAAACGCGAATACCGGGGGGAGGTCGCCCAGACTGAACGCTTCCAGCACCTGTATCAGGAACAGGACAATCGCCTGCAACGGATTCAGCGGGAATCCGAAACGCAGTTTCGCGTCGCCCTTGAACAGGCCCGGCAGGCTCCCGTGCAGTTACGGGCCGCCCGGCAGGCGTACAATCAGGCTCAGGCTCGCTACAAAAACGGATTGGCTGATTTGCCCACGGTACTACAGACCTTCCTAACCCTCAACCGGGCCGAGGTAGATACCTACGTTTCCACCAGCAATGCCTGGCGATCCCTCTTACGCATCGCCGCCGCCGAAGGTGATCTGGCGGTGTTTCTGAATCAAGTGCCTAAATGAGTTTACAGTTTGAAGTTTTCTGTTTGAAGTTGGTAAAGGAACGTTTGGACCTAATTAGAAATGATAGGCTTTTGAGGTACTGTAGAAAATGGATTACCTAATTAAAACTACGTTCTAAACGTCTAATGAACAATCTCGCCTCGACCAACTGCAAACAGAAAACTGCAAACAGAAGACTGAAAACTATCTCTCATGCATCAACTCATTCGATCCGCTTTGCGGAAGCCCATTTCGGTGGTGGTGGCCGTGGTAGGGTTACTGTTCTTTTCGGTACTGTCCCTGCGAACGATTCCCGTCGATATTTTCCCGAACCTTGATCTGCCTACCATTTATGTCGTGCAACCCTACGGCGGTATGGCTCCTGACCAGATGGACGGCTTCATTGCCACTCGGTATCAAGATCACTTTCTGTACGTATCCGGTATCAAGGATGTCGATGTGAAAACCATTCAGGGTTTGTCGCTGATCAAACTGCAGTTTTATCCCGGTACGGACATGGCTCAGGCGGCGGCGGAGGTCGCCAACAACGTCTCACGGGCTAAGGCCTACATGCCCGAAGGAACGGTACCGCCGCAGGTCGTTCGCTTCGATGCCAGCTCCGTACCCGTCGGGCAGCTCGTGTTTGAAAGTGCTACCCGCTCCCTCAATGAAATTCAGGATTATGCCTCCTCGCGGGTACGGCCCATGTTCTCACGAATTGAAGGCGTATCCAGTCCGCCTCCCTTTGGAGGGAACCAGCGGACCATCGTCGTACGCGTCGATCCCAAACGTATCCAGAGTTATCAGCTGACGCCGGAAGAGGTCATCAAAGCCATTGTTAGTAATAACCAGCCCTCGCCCGCTGGGAATATCCGGGTCGGCGATAAGGCCGTGATGACGCCCGTCAACTCATTAGTACAGAAACCCGAAGATTTTCTGAACATCCCGATTCGTACGGGTTCCGGTCCAACCGTGTTCGTGCGGGACATTGGTTCGGTAGAAGATGGTGCCGACGTGACAGTGAGTTACGCCTTGGTGAACGGTCGCCGGGCGGTGTATATCCCCGTTGTAAAAAAATCGGATGCTTCGACGTTACAGGTAGTAACGAACCTGAAAAATGCATTACCTGAAATACAGAAATCCGTACCCGAAGACGTCAAGATTTCCTACGAATTTGACCAGTCCGTTTACGTAACCAATGCCCTGAAAAGTCTGGTAACGGAAGGAGTACTCGGAGCATTACTGACGGGTTTGATGGTACTGCTCTTCCTGCGGGACTGGCGAAGTGTGATTATCGTAGTACTGACCATTCCGATTTCGGTACTGATTGCGGTGATGATGCTCCATCTGTTCGGACAATCCATCAATACCATGACCCTTTCTGGGTTAGCTCTGGCCGTA
>NZ_JBMDWJ010000180.1:0-31529 GCF_048595215.1 Siphonobacter sp. | reverse complement strand
GAAAGTACCCAAGCCATGAATTTCTAACACAACCGATCATCTTTTTTTTGCCTGTCAATCTCAATCGATAAAAGCCATGAAAACTTCCATCACTTCTCTCTTCGCTCTTGCTTTCGCCTTCGTTACCCTGACTAGCTTTGCCGCTCCTCGTCCTACCGAAGATCCCAAGGAAACGGCTAAAACCTCTTACGCTGTCAATGTCTTTAAAGGCAAACAAGGCAAAGTCAACTTTCTGCTGGAAAAAGCAGCGGGTAAGAAACTAACCGTATCGCTGCGGAATGCCAAGGGTGAGATTCTGTTCAGTGAAAACATCAGTAAAAACGCTACCGGCTACGCCCGCCGTTTCGACATGAACGAATTAGTGGACGGTCAGTACCACATTGAAGTAACCGATGGTGAAACTATCGTCAAAAAAGACATCAGTCTGAATACCGATAAACCCGCTCGCGTGGTGTTTGTGAATTAATTAATTTCCCTATATTCCTTCAATCGTGTCTCATACTCTCAGGCCTTTGTCCACCCGGCAAAGGCCTGAAACTTTTTTATAGGGGTTAATACAAATCGGGAACCCTCTTTTACAAAAGAATCTTTTGTAAAAACCCGACTCTTAAAAAAAGTCTATCGGTTACCTTTGCACCCCCGAAGCAATAAAACGTACTATGACTACAGCAACGGCTCGATTAATTACGAAGCCTTCTGTCCCGACCGAAGCTCTCCGTGACCTCGCTGCCCGCCTTGAAGGCGAATTCTATTACGACGAAACCATGCGTACGCTTTACGCAACGGATGCCTCGGCGTATCGCGAGTTTCCTACGGCTGTAGCCTTGCCCAAGACGCAGGAAGACCTTAAAACGCTCATTGCCTTTGCCCGGCAGCACCACACCTCACTCATTCCGCGTACCGCGGGTACGTCCCTAGCGGGTCAGGTAGTGGGGGCTGGCATTGTGGTTGACGTTTCCAAATATTTTAATAAAATCCTGGAAATCAATCTTGAAGAAGGATGGGTACGGGTACAGCCCGGCGTCGTACGCGACGAACTGAACCTATTCCTGAAACCCTACGGATTTCTGTTTGGCCCCGAAACGTCCACGGCCAATCGGGCCATGATTGGGGGTATGGTGGGGAATAATTCCTGCGGTTCCAACTCGGTTGTTTACGGTTCCACGCGGGAACACGTTCTGGAAGTGAAGACTTTACTGGCGGATGGCTCGGAAGCTACCTTTGGTTCCCTTTCGTCGGATCAGCCCCTGGTACAATCCCTGCTCAAGGGCGATGCCGCATTGCCGGGTATTTCCAATCCTTTCGAAGCGGACATTTATCGCAAGACCTTTGAAATTTTAAAGGATACTGCCAATCAGGAAGAAATTAGGAAGAACTTCCCGAAACCCAGTATCGAACGCCGAAATACGGGATACGCCCTGGATATGCTGCTTTACTGCGAGCCGTTTACGCCGGGCGGTATGGATTTCAATTTCTGCCAACTCCTGGCCGGATCGGAAGGTACGCTTTGCTTTCTGACGGAAATCAAGCTGCACATTAACCCCCTTCCCCCCAAGGAAGCGGGCTTGATTTGCGTACATTTTCATTCGGTCGATGAGGCCTTACGGGCCAATATCATCGCCATGCAGTACAAGCCTTCGGCGAGTGAATTGATCGACCATTATATTCTGGAGTGTACGAAAGAAAACATCGAACAGAGTAAAAACCGCTTTTTCGTGCAGGGCGACCCAGGAGCCATTCTGGTCGTTGAGTTTCGAAAAGAAACCAGGGAGGAAATTCTAGAAGTAGCCGCCCGCATGGAGACCGAAATGAAAGCGGCTCACCTGGGCTACCACTTTCCCATCCTATTTGGAGCCGATACGGGTAAAATCTGGGCCCTGCGTAAAGCGGGATTAGGGCTGCTTTCCAACCTACCCGGCGACGAAAAAGCCGTGGCGGTGATTGAGGATACCACGGTCGATATCCATGACTTGCCCGATTACATTCGGGATTTCAACGAAATTCTGGCGAAAAACGGCATGAGTGCCGTGCATTACGCCCACGCGGGTTCGGGCGAGATTCACCTGCGTCCGATCATCAACCTGAAAACCCGCGAGGGGAATCAGCAATTCCGGTTGATTGCCGAAGAAATTGCCAAACTGGTGAAGAAATACGACGGTTCGCTTTCGGGTGAACACGGCGATGGCCGCTTGCGGGGCGAGTTCATTTCCTGGATGGTGGGCGAGAAAAACTACGCCCTCATGAAAGAAGTAAAACGGATGTGGGATCCGGAGAATATTTTCAATCCCGGAAAGGTGGTCGATACGCCGCCCATGCATACGTTTCTGCGGTACGAGCCGGGTCAGCAAACGCCGCATTTCCAGACCTTTTTCCGGTATCAGAATCAGGACGTGTTGCAACACGCCGAGCAGTGCAACGGTTCGGGCGACTGCCGCAAGACGGAACTCAGCGGCGGTACGATGTGCCCCAGTTTCATGGCGACGCGAAACGAGAAAGAAACGACGCGGGCCCGGGCCAATATTCTGCGGGAGTTTTTGACCAATTCCACGCAAACCAACCGGTTCGCCCACGACGAGATCAAGGAAGTACTCGACCTCTGTTTGCTCTGTAAGGGCTGCAAAGCCGAATGCCCTTCAAACGTGGATATGGCGAAACTCAAAATGGAGTTTTTGCAGCATTACTACGAAGCCAAAGGCGTACCACTACGTTCGAGGCTGGTGGCTAATTTTACTTCGCTGAATAAACTGGCTAGTCTGGCTCCCTGGGCGTATAACGGCATTTTCGATACCCCTGCGTTGCGACGCGTCGCGAATAAAATGGTCGGCTTCCACCCGGATCGTACCATGCCTTTGCTGGCGAAACAAACTTTTACCAACTGGTGGAATAAGGAAGCCAAAGCGAAAAAACCACTAGCTCCGAGCTTCTACCTGTTTGCCGATGAATTTACGAATTACAATGACGTAGAAATCGGCAAGAAAGTCGTACAACTCTTTGAGCGGCTGGGATATAACGTGATGTTACCCGGCGAAAATATGCAATCAGGCCGACCTCAGTTGTCGAAAGGCTTACTCAAAATGGCGAAAGAAGTAGCCAACCGTAACGTTCGGCTGTTGCGTACACTCATCACGAAAGATACGCCACTGGTGGGAGTAGAGCCTTCGGCCATTCTTACCTTCCGCGATGAGTATCCTGATCTAGTGGATGAGGAATTGGTTGACGACGCCAAAGCCATTGCCTCGCACACCTATACGTTCGAGGAATACCTGGCTCAGGAACTCGATGCCAAACGCATCAAAGCCGACCAGTTTACGACTGAAAAACGGCTTATCAAACTGCACGGACACTGTCAGCAGAAGGCCATGAGTTCGCTCGTACCGAGTAAGAAAATTCTGTCCTTACCCGCGAATTACGAGGTACAACTCATTCCCTCGGGTTGCTGTGGGATGGCCGGAAGTTTTGGGTACGAAGCCGAGCATTACGATGTTTCCATGAAAATTGGGGAACTGGTTCTCTTCCCCACGATTCGGAAACAACCCGAAGATGTAATTATCGCCGCCGCAGGTACGAGCTGCCGCCACCAGATTCACGATGGTACGGGTCGGGAAGCCCTGCACCCGGCAGAAATTTTGTGGAATGCGTTAGCGAAATAGCCCGTTTACTATAACCATCCGTTAGTATTTCCTAGACTTAAAGCCTCGCCGTTGCTCCGTTGTTGGGGGCAACGGCGAGGCTTTCGGTTGCTAAAGGTCCCTCCTAGGGATTTGGATGACACGCAGGTTTGTAGTACTGACGAGACGTAAAGTGAACCAAAACCCCAGGAATTCATTTATATGTATATACACACGTTGACTTATGGCACTTCGCACGATTCATACACTTATTCATCCGCAGCCTCGTCCCATGGGCCCGCTAACGATGCACCAACCCTTACCCGCCGCGGGAATTGATCAAATCGATCCGTTTCTATTACTGCATCACCACGGTCCACAGAACTTTCCGGGTCGGAATAGTGGCTTACCCTTTGGCCCTCACCCCCACCGGGGTTTTGAAACGGTTACCTTCATTTACGAAGGCGACGTACAACACCGGGATAGTAGCGGTTTTGCCAGTACGATTGAAAGAGGGGGCGTTCAGTGGATGACGGCAGGCAGTGGTTTAATTCACTCGGAAGGCTCATCGCCTGAATTTCGGGAAAAAGGGGGCCCGGTCGAACTCATTCAGCTATGGACTAATCTACCCGCTCAATTCAAAATGGTGGCTCCCCAATACACGGGTTTACAGCAAAAAGACATCCCAACCGTAGCTCTTGACAAAGGTACGGCAGCGGTAGTTTCGGGAACCTGGGAAGATACACAGGGCCCCATCCAACCAATTTATGAAGTTGCACTGGCAAACATTACCCTGGATGCTGGTGGAAGTTTCACCCGTACCATCGAAGCGAATCAGAATATTCTGTTCTATTTACTGAATGGAAGTATTACCGTCAACGGAACGGCCATTAGTGGTCGAACGCTGGTCGTTTTTGCGAACGAGGGGGAAGAAATTCAGGTACAAGCCTCGGCCTACTCACGCATTCTCCTAGGTTCGGCCCTGCCCATCCAGGAACCCGTCGTCACGCACGGTCCGTTCGTGATGAATACCCGGGAAGAAATTCAGGAAGCCCTGTATGATTATCAGATGGGTAAAATGGGAACCTTGTAACTTAGCGTTTTGGGTTTAGTGTTTTGAGTTTCGGGATAAGTGTCGGAATAGTGCATCAGGAAATTGAATAGCTACTAAAAAGACTATGACTCTTCAAGGTATCTAACCCTAACCAGTCAGAAACGTAACTCAAAACTCTAAACCCAAAACTCCGAACTAAATCTTATACGCCTGGCGGCCCAGTAGCAGCCACTTTCCTTTTTCCTTCACCCACGTCAGCAGTACGCCCAGTTTGACTTGTCCCGCCTGCCCTTTATTGGCCGTTTCGCCCGCGAGCGTATGCCGTACCAGAGCGGTGCTACCCACTACCGTGACGGTTTGATCGCTCAGGTTGATGGATTTGAATACAGAATTTCCATTCGTCAGGTTTTCTACAAATAGAGCCTTGTCTTCAATCAGGCCGCTCGAATGTCCGTAATTAAGCCGATCATGGGTAATAGCCATCAGATCAGCTTTGTCGCCCTTAATCATGGCCGCTTTGAGTTGTTCAACGGCCTGCGTTACGGCGGTTTCCTCTTTCGACTGAGCCATAGCCGTCAGGGTTAGCAGTGCCATACTCACTACCAGTACTAGCGTTTTTTTCATAAATACTAGATTGTTTGGATTTACTCGTCCAGAGGTTTATTCAGAGAAGACGGATAAAAATGCTTCCTCCCTCAAACTCTCTACATCAATCGGGTACCATTGGGTACCGAACGTTCGGGTTGAGCCAGTACAATGGCACCGTCGGCATCGGGAAAGCCCGTTACCAGTACTTCTGAAAAAAAGTTAGCGATCTGGCGGGGCGGGAAGTTAGTCACAGCGATCACTTGTTTTCCTACCAGTTCTTCCTTGGTGTAATGCACCGTAATCTGGGCCGAAGAACGTTTTTCGCCCAGTTCAGGACCGAAATCAATCCAAAGCTGGTACGCTGGCTTTTTAGCTTTAGGAAAATCTTCTACGCGAAGAATCGTACCAATCCGTAGTTCTACGGCTTCAAAATCATTCCAGGAAATCATAGATTATAAGCAAGCTAGAGAAAGGCACAAAAAAAAGCCTTTTCATCAGAAAGGCTAGTACGAAAGGGGCTAAAAAATAAGTCTCCGATCCGAGAAACCCGAATCGGAGAGCGGCGTCTATCCAACCCACGTTATACCCGATCTGCAGACGCAGCGAGATCGAGTGAGATCTTTATGAATTTCCCCGAAGGGAGTCAAGGCATCAATCGATAATACGAAAACCGTATGCTGTAAAAACCGCCGATTTTCAACTACTGAACTGATTACGGCTGTTTTACTCTGCAACGTTACAAGATTTTTCTCACATTTATACTTATTATTCCTAAATTTTTTTCAAATTAATGTATCAACATGCGTTACACCTCACAAATAAGCTTTTTTACTCAAAAACAAATGACAGCTATACTTTCTCATTGCTTATAAAGGTACCTGTTTCTTTTAAAATTAGGTTTTTCTAACAATGTATTACCCAAAGTACCTTTCTAAATTGATTATATCTTCCCTTAGAAGTTTTTTAGTAGGCTAAAAATCATTTTAGTGGGCTTATTTTTGTTCCATGCTTATTCTTTCTATCGATACGTCTACGCGAGTTTGCTCCGTAGCCTTGCATCAACAGGGTGAATTATTGGGTTGTTATGAACTGTTGACGGAAAAGACTCATTCTTCCCTACTGACCACGCTTATTGAAAATGTAGTGACACAGGCGGGCTTTTCACTCGCTCAACTCGATGCTGTGGCCGTAGCTAAAGGGCCAGGTTCGTATACGGGATTACGCATTGGGGTATCGACGGCGAAGGGACTTTGTTATGCATTGGATAAACCGCTCATTGCTATTCATACGCTGGAGGCCATGGCGGCTCAGTTACAGCCGTTCTATCCGACTACGCACGTGCTCTGCCCCATGATTGATGCCCGCCGAATGGAAGTATACTGTGCCGAATACGAAGGAAATACCCGGCAAGTCCTCCGTACTACGGAAGCCCGTATCATCGACGAGCACAGTTTTGCGGAACTTTTACAGAAGCGTCCCGTTGTATTCTTTGGCGATGGGGCTGCTAAATGCCAGCCCCTGCTGGCTTTGTATCCCCAGGCTATTTTTCCATCGGTGAGCATTCATCCCTCGGCTACAACGGTGGGTTATCTGGCAAAAGAAGCGTTTAGTAAGCAGGCTTTCGAAGATTTGATTACGTTCGAACCTTACTATTTAAAAGAATTTATGGGCACCTTGCCTAAAGCTAAATTATAGTTGACATGGAAACACCGGAAATTATCAACCGGGTCGCGACATCGGGCCTGGTTACGCTGGATCTGGAAACCTATTATCATTCGGGCGAACGGGTCATCTACGACCTGAAGGATAACCTGTTTATGGAGGCCATTTTGCGGGAGAAGGATTTCCGGGAGTTTCTTAAATCCCACGACTGGAGCCAGTATACTGGAAAAAATGTGGCGATCTTATGCTCGGTAGACGCGATTGTACCCACCTGGGCGTACATGCTACTGGCCATTCACCTGCAGCCTTTTGCCCACACGGTTGTTTTCGGCGATACCCAGGCCTTGGAGGATAAACTCTTCTACGAAGCATTGGAGCAGATCAATCCGGAAGACTACCGCGGAGCCCGCGTAGTCGTGAAAGGTTGCAGTTCCTATCCCGTGCCCGTAGCGGCGTACGTCGAGGTTGCCCGGAAACTTCGTCCGGTTGTACAGACGCTCATGTTTGGTGAACCTTGCAGTACCGTTCCGCTCTACAAAAAAGCGAAAGCTTAGCAGACAAAGGCCCCTTGCCAGACAGGGGACTTCTTTGCTTTTTAACAAAAGAAGCACATAAACCCCTCGGTTTTCATTTCTTAATAAATATGGGCTTTCTGGGGCTTTACCCAAGCAGGGTGTGACTTGCTGCTTTCTTTTCGGTACTTTTGCCGAAAGTTTGTACGCATGAACGCTACCCTAGCTAATACTATTTTCCGCCAGAGCATTGACGTGTATCACCAAGCGGACCATGTTGATACCCCCATTCAGAATCCTTACGAAGCACAAAGTATGGAGGCTCTGCTGTACCAGAAAAACTGGATCGATACGGTACAATGGCACCTGGAAGATCTGATTCGCAGTCCGGAAATTGCTCCCGAAGAACTGGTTGGATTAAAACGTCGGATTGACCAATCCAACCAGGATCGGACGGATACGGTTGAACAAATGGACGACTGGTTTATCGCTTTATTGGGCGATGCTCCCCGCAAACCAACGGCCCGTTTGAACTCCGAAACGCCTGCCTGGCTCCTGGACCGGATGTCGATACTTCAGTTAAAAATCTACCATTTCCGTGAACAGGCTCAACGGGCAGAAGCATCCGATGAACACCGGCAGAAAGCCCAGCACAAACTACAACTGCTGCTCGAACAGGAGACGGATCTGGCTCAATGCTTTGACGAATTGCTCGAAGATATTCGCAACGGTGATCGTTTTATGAAGGTATATCGGCAAATGAAGATGTACAACGATCCTACCCTGAATCCCGTTTTGTACCAGCAGAAGTAAGCAGCGAGCCTACGCGGAGTGATGAAGCAATTACTAATTTTCCGGTTTTCGGCCATGGGTGACGTGGCTCTGTTGACGCCCGTGATACGGGCCATTGCCGAAGCCTACCCCGACCGGCAGCTTACCGTCGTTACACGGCAAAAATTCGCCGTCTTTTTCGAAGGTCTTCCGGGGGTACGGGTGTTCGGAGCTGATCTGGACGGTCGACACCAAGGCATGGCAGGCCTGTACCGATTGCACCTTGATTTGAAGCAAGCCGGTCCTATTGAGTACATCATTGATACGCACCAGAATTTACGGACGGCGATACTAAAAACGTTCTTCCGGTTTTCGGGGATTCCCAGCGTTACGCTTGATAAGGGGCGGCAGGAGAAGAAGGCGTTGACCCGACAGGAAAATAAAATTCGTCGTCCCCTGCCTCACAGTATGGAGCGGTACTTGGATACGTTCAACCGGGCGGGCTACACCGCTACGCTCGGAGCAGCCCCGTACTTTGCTACTTCTGCAGAAACTGAGGTACAGGCTTTTCTGAAAAACATTCCCGCTAAAAAAAGCAATGAAGTATGGCTGGGCGTTGCTCCTTTCGCTCAGCACGAGCCTAAAATGTGGCCTTTCGAACGCATTCAGCCAACCCTGGAGCTTATTCGTCAGCAACGACCGGTGCGGATTTTTCTCTTTGGCGGCGGATCAGCCGAAGTTGCTCAGTTACAAACGCTGGAGAACGCCTTTCCCGAAGCCGTTCTAGTAGCCGGAAAACTTTCCTTCCGGGCCGAACTCACGCTGATTCGTCAGCTTGAGCTGATGCTTTGCATGGATTCCGGGAATATGCACCTGGCCGCGTTGAGTGGTGTACCCGTACTTTCGATCTGGGGAGCCACGCACCCCTACGCGGGTTTTGGCCCCTGGGGGCAATCCGAAGCGAATATGATCCAGGTTTCGCCCGACGAGTTGTCCTGCCGACCCTGTTCCGTATTTGGCAATAAGCCTTGCTTTCGGGGCGATTTGGCCTGTATGCATTGGATTACGCCCGAACAGGTAGCCAAGCGGGCTCTACAATTACTCGACAGCCATTAAAAACAATCGGGTCCCGCCGGCAGACAGGACCCGAACCTACGCGTTTACTTTATTAGCAGCAGCTCCCGTTGGCAGGCAGGTTCCACTTAGCACTTATCTGCTTTACTTATTCGTTTGTCGTTACGGCTAACGTTACCTCTACGTTGTTGCGGGTAGCATTTGAGTACGGGCACACCTGATGAGCTTTCGCTACCAGAGCTTCGGCCGTAGCCTGATCTACGCCTGGTACATTCGCGTTCAAAGTAACGGCCAGTCCAAATCCACCGGCATCGTTTTTACCAATGCTTACTTCTGCCGTAATCGTTGTCATACCCGCTTTTACTTTTTCAGTACGGATAATCAGACTCAACGCACTATCAAAACAAGCCGCGTAACCTGCGGCAAACAATTGTTCGGGGTTGGTATACGCTCCACCGGAACCACCCATTTCTTTCGGAACTCGCGTTTCCAGATTCAGTACGCCATCACTTGATTTTACCTGACCGTTGCGTCCACCCGTGGCAGTTGCTTGGGCCGTATACAATTTTTCCATGGTTGTTGATTTTACGATACTTGCGTATGCTGTACTAAAAAATTTTGCAATTGCTCCCGTAGTTGCATAGCCTGTTCAGGCTCCAAATGCAGGCAGCTAAGTAATTGATTGGGAATGGCCGCAGCCTGAGCTTGCAGGTCTTTCCCCGCTTCCGTTAACGTGATGTTTACCACTCGTTCATCATCGCTGCTGCGAGTACGGGTTACCAGGTCTTTTTCCTGCATCCGTTTCAGCAAAGGCGTCAGCGTCCCACTGTCCAGCCAGAGTTGCTCCCCCAGTTCCTTTACCGTCACCGACTCTTTTTCCCACAATACCAGTAACACCAGATACTGCGGATACGTCAGCGAAAGTTCCTCCAGCAAGGGACGATACAACCCCGTAACGAGCCGGGACGCCGCATACAGCGGAAAACAAAGTTGCTGATCAAGCTTGAGCTGTTCCATATTCATTTACGAATGCAAATATATTGTACACAATTTAATTTCAAACAATTTATTAACACTATTTTTCAAAACACGATGCGTTGATTGTTTAAAATTACCGATCAGTCTGGTTATCAGTACACAAAAAATAAGCCCGCCGATCTCTCGGCAGGCCATCACGCTTGTTTTCAGGCTGTATTTAGGTATTCAATACTTGCAAAACGTAGGTCAACTCTTCCAACGCTTCGTCTATGTGCGATTCGGTAGTTCGGAAATTAACGAAAGCGGCCCGTAGGCAAAATGTGCCTTCCAGTAGCGTTGGGGTCATAAACACTTTTCCCCGCTGATTGAGTAAGGTCAGAAATTCGGCGGCTCGTTCGGGCATTTGGCGAAGCGTAAAACAAACGACATTAAGTCGTACCGGAGCCACCAGCCGAAAATCCGTATTGGTTTCGAGAGCCTCGCCCAGTCGCTGGGCACAGCGTACACTCTGCTCGACCATAGCCGCAAAGCCCGCTTTTCCGTAGGCCATGAGACTAAACCAGGCGGGTAAAGCCCGGAGTCGACGGGAATTGTCAGGTAGAAAATTCAGGTACGAAAAGTTCTCATCCGGATCACCCAGGTACGGAGCATTGGAATTCTGAAAGGTTTGTACCTGTAACTGCTGGTGTTTCCGCTGCGTGAAAATGACGGCACTATCGTAGGGAACATTCATCCACTTGTGGCAATCGACGGTAATACTGTCGGCGTTTTCCCAGCCCTGCAAGCAATCGACGTACTGGGGGGAGCAGGCCGCAAACCCGCCAAAAGCCGCGTCCACGTGCCACCAGAACGGGTACTGCTGCCGGAGTTGCTGTACGCCAAGGAAATCATCAAAATCGACGGTGTTTACCGTTCCGGCACTCGTACTGACAATGATGGGCTGCCCCCGATACTGGCGGAGTTTTTCTTCCAGATCCGCCAGATCGACGGCTTCGCGATCCGGGAGGGTTCGCAGTTTGATCAGGCGATTGCTACCCATTCCCAACATCGCCATAGCTTTGCGTACGGCCGAGTGCGGGGTAGCCGCCAGAACGATGGGTTGCACCGACAAGCCTTCCCGAGCAATATCCTGACCCATTTGTACGCCTGCCCACTGCCGGGCTACGGCCAGACCCGTGAAAATGGACATCGTCGCTCCCGATACAAACCCGCCCGTGAAGGTATCCGGTAAGCCCAGCAACTGCCGCATGCTTCGAATCGTTTCGACTTCCAACTGGGCCGAGCGATCCCCCGTACCCTGAAGACTCTGTGGATTCGCATCAAATACGGATGTGAGCCAGTCGCCCGCCATAGCCGCTGGCGTGGTACCACCCACCACGAAGCCCCAGTACCGGGGGCCAGCACTAGCTACCATCCAGGGCTGGTAATGCTGGCGGAAAAAGGCCAACGCCTGAGCGGTTCCCCAACCTGCTTCGGGCAATTCAGCCGAGACGAAATCCGGTACCTGAGGGCTGGTTGGTACGGATTCAATATTCTGAAGATAGGCCGTAGCCTGGGACCGGACTTGTGCCAGCAGGTCATCCCACTGCTCGATGTCCGTTTGTAAGGATGAATTCATGACTTTTACTCAACGAAAGTTTGAAGGCTAAACCGGCGATGGTAATTCATTTGTCCGGTATGATAAGCCAGATGCATGAGCAGATGCGTTAGTACCACGGCAATGCTTTGCTCGGGAAAAATCGACAGCACCTGCGTCGGATACGGAGCTTCGAGGTTGTCCACCTGCTCAATGGACTGCCGAATCAGGGCGGGCAAAGCATTTACTTCCGTTAGTAAGGCGGTACGTGAAAAAACTTGCTGCGTAAACTCGGCTTCGCGGTTGCGTTGGTACGGCACCTTACCCAGCGTCAGGCCAATGTAGGTTTTCAGATTACCGATCAGGTGCTGCCCCAGATGTCCGGCGGAATTGATGGTTCCGGGTACTACCGCCCAAAGCGTTTCTTCATTCGGATAGGCCTGCAGTTCACTGGAAAGTTTGGCCAGTTCACGATCATAAAATCGGATATAGTCGGCTTTGTTCATGGATGGAAAAACGATAGAAGGACTGACGATCTTTTTTTTGAACCGGCATGGGCTGAATGGACTATCCTACCGATGCTGTTTTCATTCGATGAAGAGAATGTACCATTATACCTCCGTTGCTGCTACAACCAAGGCCCTCTTTTTGTCCTGCTGTCGTCGGTACCCCTTATTGACCAGGTACACGCCCCCCATGGTAATGGCAAAGGCCAGTCCCGTAATCCAGGTGACGTGTTCGTGCAAAATCAAATACCCTAAAACAATGGCTACCAATGGATTAATGTAGGCATACACCGAAACTAAACCCGCGGGCAACTGAGACATTGCGTACAGGTACGACACAAACGCAACAATCGATCCGAAGATAATCAGGTACAGCAAAGCCAGCCCCGAAGTCAGACTCAGCGAGGGCAGGTGTTGCCAATCTTCCGCCAGAGCACTGAGTACCCAAAGGCCCGGACCTCCGACCAGCATCTGAATAGCCGCGTTGAAGAAGGCATGGGACTGAGCCCGGTGCGTTTGCGTATACAGCCCCCCACTCGCGAAAGACAGGCACGAGAAAAGCGTTACGCCAATCCCCATCAGCGACTTCCGATCGGCCATGAAGTTCATATGATCGCGGAAGACCAGCAGTACACCCAGAAAACCCATTAGCATTCCCAGGACGATCCGGCCATTGAGCTTATCCTGCGGTCGGATGATGAGTTGAATAATGATGGTAAACAAAGGAATCAGCGAGCAAATCAAAGCCGCCAGCCCACTCGGAATAAAGCGTACCGCCCAGCCCACAATACCGGTTCCGAAGGTAATCATGCACAAACCAGGAATGATTTGTAGTTTAATATCCTGCCAGCGAACAGGTACGGCCCGGTAGCGGATCACGACGAACGTGAGTAACAACAGCCCGGCTGTCGTATTGCGAAGAGCCATGAATAACAGAGCCGGAAAGCCCGCCACTCCAATACGGGCGGCCAGGTAGGTCGTGCCCCAGAGGAAACAAATGGTAGCCAGAGCTACATACGCTTTTTGAGTGTTTCGCATCGCCGTAGTCAGGAAAGTACGCCGCAAAACTCGGGTTTCTTTCCAAGCAAAAACAGATGCAGATTTTTAAAATATGAGCAGAACAGATTTACTTCTATTATCCCAGAAATCTTCGGTATGATTCTCAGTATGAAACCCATACTTTCAGCTTCCGGCTTTTACCTTTGTACTCCGAACAGATTACCATCGCTGTCCTTTGTTTCGTTATGGCGAACGCATCCCTTACCGCAGACTTTCTGTACGTTCAGGTGGCCGAACGGCTGGAAAAGCAAATGGAAAGCCAGATTCTCAAGACGGGCGATAAACTTTTATCCCTGCGGGCCCTGAGTCTGGAACAAGGCATCAGTCTGAGTACTGCCTACAAAGCGTACGTCGAACTGGAAAATAAGGGCCTGATCGAAGCCCGGCCCAAGTCCGGGTATTTCGTGCGGTATACGTCCACGCGGGTGCCGCAGCTCCTGCCCGCCCCCCCGGCCATGGATCGTTCACCGGAAAAGGTCAGCGTTGATGCCATGATTCGCCGGGTGTACGAAAACCTTTCGCAAACCGATGTGGTCAAGCTGTCCGTAGCCACCCCGGCTCTGGAACTCTTACCCGAAGCCAAGCTCAACAAAGCCATGCTGGAAGCCCTCCGGCAAAACCCCAGCAGCTGTACCGCCTACGAAGAACTACGCGGCAACCTGACCTTACGCAAACAGATTGCCAAACACGCCTTCAACTGGAATGGCACCCTTACGGAACACGAAATAGTAACGACGCAGGGCTGTATGGAGGCTCTGGTCTTCTGCCTGAAAGCGGTTACCAAACCCGGCGATACAGTAGCCATCGAAAGTCCGACGTACTTTGGCATTTTCAACGTCATGAAAAGTCTGGGGCTGCGGGTACTCGAAATTCCTACCGATCCTACCGAGGGTATTCGAATCGATTTGCTGGAACAGGCTCTGGAAAAAACGTCCATTGCGGCCTGCCTGTTCGTCCCTAATTTCTGTAATCCGGTGGGGGCTTTGATGCCCGATCACAGCAAGAAGCAGTTGGTCAAACTACTGGCTTCCAAGGAAATCCCGCTGATTGAAGACGACATTTACGGAGAAATGTACTTCGGTAAAATCCGGCCCCGTACCTGCAAGAGTTTCGATACGCAGGGACTGGTCATGCTCTGCTCGTCGGTATCCAAAACGCTGGCTCCGGGGTACCGGGTGGGCTGGTGCATTCCGGGCCGTTTTCTCGAACAGGTCCTGAGTGTCAAACTCATGCATACGGTGTCTTCGGCTACGCCCACGCAGGCGGCCATTGCCATCTTTTTTGAAACAGGTCGGTATGATTTACACATGCGAAACCTGCGAAAAGCCCTCCACACGCAATGTTTACGGTATTTACAGGCTATTGCCGACTATTTCCCCAGAAGTACAAAAGTCAGCCGTCCGCAGGGTGGGTACGTTTTGTGGATTGAGCTGGAAGCTGGCATCGACGCGTTTGAGGTCTACGAAAAAGCCTGGCTCGAAAAGATTAGCATTGCACCGGGACATATTTTCAGTACGGATGCCCGGTTCACCAATTACCTGCGAATCACGTTTGGGGCTCCCTATACGCCAGAAATCGATAAAAGTTTGAAGAAACTGGGACGCCTGATCGAATCCCTGCGAAAATGAACCGTTCCTAGAAACAAAACGTCCCGCCTGAAGCAGGCGGGACGTTTGAGTTTATTTTTCCGTCTTTTCGGATTTAGCTTTGGTTTCCTTCGTCCGAACCGTTGGGTACTTGATTCCTAGCTGTTCGAGGTACGATTTGTATTTGGTTGGATCGTAGTAGTACTTCTTCATTTGCTCCCGAAACTCCGCCATAATTTCGGTATTGAGATGGGTGGCGGGCTTGTCCGTTTCCCGTACCAGGGGTTCGTATTTGACGTCCTTGGTTTGTACGTTAGCATAATAGTTCCAGGCGTTTTTGACCAGATCCGGACTGACGAGCAAATCCAGAATCGTCATGGCTTCCACCTTAGCTCCAGCCGTAATCCCCTTGTGAGCAATCGGCGTGGCCATCGAGATCGCGTTGGCCCAGTGGTGACCCGGCAAACCAGGAATATTGGAAGGATACCGCAGGACAATCGTCGGCATGGACCAGGAAATATCCGCAATATCATCGGACCCCCCTCCCATCGATACCACGGGTGGCTCGATGGTACTGTCGAGTTTAACGGCCAGGCCGCTTTTCTCGGGTGACATCAATTCTTCCTGAATGGCTTTCGCCAGCGTCTGATCTTCCGTTGACCAGGTCGGTAGCCCTACCTTTTTAATATTTTTGAAGGTCGCCTCGGCAATGGGCTTACTGAAATGTCCCGGCCAGGCCGAACCCAGTATTTCGTAGGTGTACTTGGTATCAGTCATGATGGAGGCACCTTCCGCCATTTTCACGCCGTACTCAAATAACTGTTTGATTTTATCGTAACTCCGTTCCCGGAAGTAATACCATACCGAAGCTTTGGAAGGCACCACGTTGGGCTGATCGCCCCCGTCCACGATCACGTAATGCGAGCGTTGCGTGGGCAAGAGGTGCTCCCGCTTAAAATTCCAGCCAATGTTCATCAGTTCTACTGCGTCCAGAGCACTACGGCCCCGCCAGGGAGCCCCGGCGGCGTGAGCGGCGGCTCCTTCAAAATTGAACTTGACCGAAACCAATCCGTTGTTGCCAACATCTCCGTACACAACCCCTAGATTATTTCCTACGTGGGTGAAGATACAGGCGTCTACATCCTTGAAATAACCGTCCCGAATGTAATACGCCTTGGTCCCTACCTGTTCTTCGGCCACACCCGGCCAGAGCATGAGCGTACCGGAAATTTTTTCCCGCTCCATGATTTTCTTCAGAGCCAGAGCCGCGGTGATGTTCAGCGGATTGCCCGAATTATGGCCTTCGCCGTGGCCGGGGGCTCCGTCGATGATGGGATCGTGGTAGGCAACGCCGGGCTTTTGCGAGGCTTTCGGAATACAGTCAATGTCCGACCCAACGGCAATTTTAGGTTTTCCGCTACCCCAGGTTGCCGTCCAGGCCGTCGGAATCCCCCCGATGCCGCGTTGAATGGTAAAGCCGTTTTTCTCCAGAACGCCCGTCAGGTACTTGGACGTTTCGTGTTCCTGAAAGCCCAGTTCGCCGAAGCTGAAGACCATGTCATTCATTTCGGCGGAGAAGTCTTTCATTTTATCAATTTCTGCCGCCAACTCCTGCTTGAGAGCCTCCAGCTTTTTCGCCGGGATGAGCAGATTCGCCGTCGCTTCGGGAGCTTTCTTTTTGCTCTGAGCCGAAGCTATTCCGCAACCCATCGTTACCAGCCATATCAGCAGGGCCGGGATTGAAACAGAAGATTTCATGGAAGGTTTTGGTTTAAGATGATGGATCGTTGATTGAATCCGCACGTTCCAAAATTTTAGTTTTAGAACGTGCGGATGACTTTTTGAATAGAAGGTTTTAAGAGTTCGACGGGAACGCCTCTGGAATTCGTAGGCCGTGCACGGTACTCTGTATGAGCACTTGTACCAGCAGTTTCCTTTCTTTCATCAAGCCCCAACCCCGGAGGGGTTTAATCTGCATAGCCCCGTATGCAATGCGGGGATTCAAATAGCCCTGATAGGCAGCCCCTACCACTCGCAGCTATACGCATCAAAGCTACCAATCGGAGCTCCGTCGGGTTCTTTCGAGGGAGGCGTAATCACCACCGTTTCGGGGCTACTTTCAAATTGCTGAATCTGAGCCAAGGCAAATTGATACTGAGCTTTTTGGTTAACGTCATTCGTAGTGGTTTTTCCCAGCCACGCCTTCAGTTCCTGCAGTTTCAGCGTAGCCACAGCCCGTACTTGGTTGGCAGCATCTTTATTGGCCGCCAGTTGAATGAGCTGATCGAGTACCGCACCGTTCACCACGCGTTGTACCTCACCCGCGTAGCCTGCCTGGGGAGCCGACTTCCAGGTAGTTTCGACTACTTTGTCTACTACTTCGCTGAAATCGGGTAAGCTGTTATCAATGGAGTGATTTCCAATCAAACGAGCAGCCCGTTCGTGTTGCAGAACGAATCGCAGCGTCATTCCTGCGGCGGCTTCGGCGGGAGCCAAGGGGTCAAAAGTCAGTCCGGTGCGATCTTTGAAAACCTCCCGATGATTTTCGTTGAAGCCATACGGACGCGGCGGAATCAGTTTGATGATATTATTAGGCAGTACGAGTTCTTCCGGTTTCAGGGTCGCCATCAAGGCGTCCAGTGCCTGCCGCTGCTCGGCTCCGCTCACGTATTCCATAACCTTCTGCTTGTCCCCGCGAACGGCATACGTGTAAAATACGCCGCCTACTACCTTACTAGCTGCTTCTACCTGATAGCGATGAAACAGGTACAGAGGTACGAGGGCTTCTTCCAGCGTAGCCATCGGAGCACCAACGGGAATTTTCTTCTCGCTGAAATTCGACAAAGCGATTCGGCGTACCTGCATTACCCGATTCAACTCTTCTACTGAATTTTTACCATTGTCCCACAGGTGCGTAATGGGATGAGCCGATCCTTCGGGCCGTCCATCCTGATCACTCAGGAACAGAAAGCCTTTGTCGATGTAATCATCAATGATCTTCTTGAGTCCCTTCTTCTCTTCCTCTTTGTTCTTGAACTCACGGTAAGCATAATTGATAGCAATCTTATCCCAGTCGCCAATTTGCTTGGTATACGCATCAGACAGACTTAGCTTGTTTTGCCCCATGATACGTACCAGCGGGTGCGGATAATCCATGACAGACGCCCGATCGTTTTGATTGGAGGCGTAGTTGTGGGGTAAGCCCAGCGTATGGCCCGTTTCATGGGCTCCGAGTTGCCGCAGACGGGCCAGAGCCATTTCTTCGGCTTCTTTACTGGGTTTGTCGCCTTCGTATTCGCCCACCAGTCCATTGGCAATCAGGTAGTCCTGACGTACCCGCAGGGAACCCAGCGTCACTTTTCCTTTGATGATTTCACCCGTACGTGGATCGGCGACGCTAAAGCCGTACGACCAGCCCCGCGTCGAGCGGTGTACCCATTGCACGAGGTTATAGCGAATATCCATCGGATCGGCGGTATCGGGCAGTACTTTCACCTGAAACGCATTCTTAAAACCCGCCGCTTCGTAGGCCTGATTCCACCAGGAAATGCCGTCCATCAGAGCGGAGCGAATGGGCTCGGGAGCACCCGGGTCCATGTAGTACACAATCGGCTTGATGGGTTCAGACACGGCCGCATTTGGATTTTTCTTTTGCAAGCGATGCCGACGAATGTAGCGTTTGGCAATGGGCGTACTAAAGGGTGAGGAATAGTCAAAAAATTCAATGGAATTGATGCCCGCCCGGGGATCAAACTCGCGGGGCTGATACCCGGCATCGGGCAATTTGATGAACGAGTAATGTTCCCGGATCGTAATGGCATTCGGCGTTGGTACCACTTCCCGCAGGTACGGGCCGGCCTGTTCGCCCGTTAGCGTCAGGGTTACTTCTACTTCCGTATTTTCTGGGAAGTTCTTCGTGTAGGGCAGGTAAAAGGCACAGCGGCTGGGGTCCAGACGAAAGACACCCTGCTTGGCTCGGGCAATCGCCGAAGCGGCTTCGTAGCCATCGCGTAGGTAAAAGTTGGTAGCATCCACCAGTACGGATTTCCCTTCTTCGGCCATGACATCGAAACCCCAGAGTACGGACTGAGCGAACGACTGCTCGACAGCCCGCATTTCCATTTTATCACCCGAGGTCGCCCGATACCCGTAATTCTGTTCGACCATCAGTACTTTCGGGCCCGACCGCTGAAACTTGATGATTTTTCCAGCACTGATTTTTCCGCGATCCAGGCCAATGTCGTTGGAACCGATACCGGCGGGCAAGGCCGTATGGAAAAGAATTTCCGTATCCAGTTTGTCGATCTCCAGATACATTTTCCCTTTTTTGGCGTCCCAGTACAGATTCAGATAACCCGGCATTTTTTGCAGGCCCGTCGTAGCTCCGGAGATGCCCTGAGCCCAGAGATTGAATGAAAAGGCTAAGGATACGCCCAGTAAGAAAAGTTTACGCATACGAATAATTTTAAGAGGAAATCAAAATGGAAAGATGAGTACTCTTACAAATAAACTATGGCTGATTACTACATCTACAAAACAAAATTTAGATTAATCAGCTTTTCACCGTCAATAATACAAAGGATCGGGTTTCAAATTTTCAGAATTGCGATTAATCCTGAAATTAATCCGTCCATTCTCTGAAGTTTATGCTTCTTTCGCGAAGAAATTGAAGAATCTTACGCCTATGAACATTCTGGAGCTCGACCATGTGGCCCTGTACGTGGCTGATGCCGAACAAAGCATACAGTTTTATCGGGACGTGCTGGAGTTAGAACCCCTACCCCGCCCCGCTTTCGACTTTCCCGGAGCCTGGTTTAGTTTAGGTGGCAACAAACAGTTACACCTATTGGGTAATCGGGCGGAACCGCTGGAAGAAACCGTGCTGGGTTCTCGAAAAAATCATTTTGCCGTAAAAGTGGCCGATATGGAAGAGACGGAAGCGTTCCTACGCCGGAAGGGACTGACCTTTAGAGGCCCCAAGGCCCGACCCGACGGTATTCGTCAGATTTTCCTGCAGGATCCGGATGGCTACTGGCTGGAATTCAATGAATAGTTTCTGCGACTTCCAACGCTTTGGGCCTTTTTAGCGTCTATAGAAAGCAACAGTTTTGAAGTACCTCTCTTGTATCTAGAGAGGTATCGACTTATTAGCAAAAAAGCTCCGTTTCCACGGAGCTTTTTTCTTATCATTAGTAGGGAAAGCTTAGATCAAACCTGCTTTCGCTTCCCGCAAATACAGTTGAATGGTATTCTCCAGCCCGTAATACAAAGCATCACAGATGAGAGCATGACCGATGGAGACTTCCAGTAAGCCCGGAATATTCTGCTGAAAATACCGCAGGTTGTCCAGACTCAAATCATGACCGGCATTGATTCCCAGTCCTAAGGCATTGGCCCGTTCCGCCGCTTTGATAAAGGAATTCAGTGCCAGCGACTGATCAATGGAATATTGGTGAGCGTAGGGTTCGGTATACAATTCAATGCGGTCCGCACCCGTTTCCGCCGCTCCTTCTACCATACGTTCGTCGGCATCGACGAAAATGGACGTACGGATACCCGCTTCCTTGAACATACCCACCAGATCGATCAATCGGCTACGGTGCTCAATCGTATCCCAACCCGCGTTGGAGGTTACGGCTCCCAGTGCATCGGGTACCAGCGTTACCTGAGCAGGCTTTACCTGCAATACCAGGTCCACAAATTTCTTTTCGGTTGGATTGCCCTCAATGTTGAATTCCGTCGTTAGTACCTGACTCAAGTCCAAGACATCCTGGTAGCGGATGTGCCGTTCGTCGGGCCGGGGGTGTACCGTAATCCCCTCCGCTCCAAAGCGTTCGCAATCCAGTGCTACTTTGACAACGTTGGGATTATTTCCACCGCGGGAATTACGCAGGGTGGCTACTTTATTAATGTTTACCGAAAGACGAGTAGGCATAGACTGGATGATAAGCAGGGGATCACTGCGAAAAAACCCCTTCTGCGGTTGAGATTTTGTAACTTTGCAGCGTGGAGAACCATTCTTTGCGAAGAACAGTTCTAAATAACGCCCCAAATATTGCGGTAAATCTCTTGTAATTTCTATAGACCACCCCTGAATTTTTAGGTCATGTCACTCAAATCAACCATTGAAGCTCAAATCAAGTCAGCGATGCTGGCTAAAAATCAAGCCCGTTTATTAGCCCTACGGGCCATTAAATCGGCTATTTTACTGGAAGAAACGGCCGGAACAGCCCACGAATTAACGCCGGAACAGGAAACAAAAATTCTGATGAAGGCCGTCAAGCAACGGAAAGATTCCGCGGAAACTTACGTAAGTAATGGTCGTCAGGAATTGGCCGATAAAGAGTACAGTGAAATCGCCGTTATCGAAGAGTTCCTACCCAAAATGCTGACGGAAGAGGAGCTGAAAGCCCGTTTACAGGAAATCATCACTCGCGTAGGAGCCACTGGCCCCAGCGATTTAGGTAAAGTGATGGGCGTAGCCACCAAGGAACTGGCGGGCCTGGCGGAAGGAAAAACGATCTCGGCTACGGTGAAACAGTTGCTGAGCTAGTCTTGAGGTTTGAAGAAGGGTTTGAGGTCTGATTGGTTTCAGGTTTGAAAGAACGTTTAAGGTTTAATTAGGTTGAGAAATGATAGGTGGTGCAGCTGTGAAAACCCTCTTATGTCTGAATTGGAGGTAGCAATCGAAAGGATGTACCTTTCGATTGCACAGAAGTAGAAACTCCCAGTGGCTTAAATCCGCACTCTTTCAACATTCAAACTATCTTGAACCTGCTTCCACCTCAAACGTTAAATCACCTTAAACCCACTCAAACTTCAAACCTTTTCCAACCCGAAACCCACTCAAACCCTACCCGCACACACCCACGGTATGAATTTTAATTTTCTTGACCTGCTTCTACTCGTACCGCTCGCTTATGGAGCGTATACGGGCTTTCGACGGGGCGTACTGGTCGAGATTATTGCGGTTATTGCTTTTGTCGTTTCGCTTATACTGGGTTTCAAACTTTTGAACGAAGCGATTGCCTTTGTAGCCCCTTACGTGGGTGAAACCGTAGGCCGTAAGTTTCTCCCGTACATCGGATTTTCGAGCATTTTCGTGCTGGTGATTTTTACCATTAATCGCTTTGGATGGCTACTGCGAAGAAGTCTCCGCTACACGATTTTCGGCAGTTTCGACAGCATGGCTGGAGCCGTAGTGGGCCTGTTCACGTATGCCTTTGGCATCAGCGTCTTTTTGTGGCTGTTACAGGCCCTGGGCATGGGCTTTCCCAACCGCGAACAGATGACGGGTAGTTATGTGTATCCCGTGATTCGGCCCTTTGCTCCGAAAGTGTTGGATAAAGTATCCGACGCCATTCCCAAGCGGGATCGGCTCATTGAAAAAGTCGAAGAGTTACGAAAAGAATAATCGTACTGGAACCCAATACCTTAGAAAGCAGTTGCACCAACATATTACCAAAAACGAGCAATGGACACCATCGTTAAACAAGATATTCGTAAGCTCTCGGCAGAGGGGTTGAAGACCTTTTTGGTCGAACAGGGAGAACAAGGATTCCGGGCGAAACAGATTCTGGAATGGCTGTGGAAAAAGTCCGCCCGCAGTTTCGAGGAAATGACAAACCTTTCCAAAAAAACGCGGGAATTGCTCGAAGCTCACTTCGAAATCCGTCCCCTGAGCGTAGCCAAAGAGCAGATTTCAAGTGATAAAACCATTAAATCAGCTTTCCGACTCTACGACGGAAAACTAATCGAAGGCGTACTGATTCCCGCCGACGACCGGATGACGGCTTGCGTATCCAGTCAGGTAGGCTGTTCACTGACGTGCAAGTTTTGTGCAACGGGTTACATGGATCGCGAACGCAACCTGGACCCCGCCGAAATTTACGATCAGGTCGTAACCATCAAGAATCAGGCCGAACAGAAGTACGGGCAACCCCTGACTAACATCGTGTACATGGGCATGGGCGAACCCCTGCTCAATTACGCGAACGTGCTGAAGTCGGTGGATCACATTACTTCGCCGGAAGGACTGAACATGTCCCCCAAACGCATTACCGTTAGTACAGCGGGCATTGCCAAAATGATTCAGAAGCTGGGTGATGACGGAGTTAAATTCAATCTGGCCCTTTCGCTGCATGCCGCCAACGACAGCAAGCGGAATCAGATCATGCCCATCAACGAAAGCAATACGTTGGTGGCTTTAAAAGATGCTCTCAAATACTTTTATAATAAAACGGGGAATAAAATTACGCTGGAGTATATTCTCTTTTACAACTTCAACGATTCGGTGGAGGATGCGAAGGAACTTTGGAATTTTGCCAAACACATTCCAAACGCCCACATCAACATCATTGAGTACAATCCCATCGAAAACGCTCAGTATAAGAATACGGATCCGCAGACGCTGGCCAAATTCGCCCGCTTCATCGAGCAGAAGAACATTCCCATTACCGTCCGCCGTAGCCGTGGAAAAGACATCGATGCCGCCTGCGGTCAGTTGGCGACGAAAACAGCTCCGGTAACGGTTGAATAATTTCTAGATTTGTTTCTTTTCGTAAAAATTCTGTATTTCCGGCACCATTCCGAAGGATACGCTGGAGAAACCGCCCAACTCTCAGCGAACGATTGGCGAAAGTCCTATTTCTCCATTCGTTACGCGAGCATACGTTTCGGGTTAGGGGTCCCCTATCCATAGAGTCTTAACAATTCCTTAACATTAGGCCCGATCCCTTTCCGTAGCTTCGCGTCAAAATAGCCCCCTAACTCCTTATGTTCGGCTTAGAGACTGGAATTTTCTTTCTTCTGTGTATCTGCCTTTTTTGTGCGTGTGCTTTTGAATTCGTGAATGGTTTTCACGACACGGCCAATGCCGTAGCCACCGTAATCTACACGAATTCCCTGAAACCCAATATTGCAGTAATTTGGTCGGGATTCTGTAATTTCCTTGGCGTGTTCTTCGGTGGGATCACCGTGGCCATGGGAATTGTAAACTTGCTACCGGTTGAACTGCTGATCGACCAAAATGTTTATCACGCAGTAGCGATGGTCCTATCCCTACTGCTGAGTGCCATCATCTGGAACCTGGGCACCTGGTACTTTGGTCTGCCCTCCTCGTCTTCCCACACACTGATTGGCTCGATTCTGGGCGTAGGTTTGGCCTACTCCCTATTGCCTGAAAACGTATCGGGCGTGAGTTCTGTCAACTGGGACAAAGCGAAAGAAACGGGTTTTGCTCTGCTCTTATCGCCGCTGGTCGGTTTCAGTCTGGTGATTATTCTGATGTTTATTCTAAAGCGTACCGTGAAGAATGACATCATTTTCAAAGAACCCAAGAAGAATCAGACGCCTCCGACCTGGATTCGTAGCATTTTGATTATGACCTGTACGGGTGTTAGTTTCTTTCACGGCTCCAATGATGGACAGAAAGGAGTCGGTTTGATCATGCTGATTCTAATCGGTATTACGCCCGCTTATTTTGCTCTGGACGCCAGCAAGGATACCACGCACCTTCAAACCAATCTGGTACAGATTCAGCAACTTGTCAACCGGATTGAAGAGCCGCGTTTGGCGACCTTGGATCAGGAACGTCTGCGGGTGGTTAAGGCCAGCATTAATGATCTGGATAGTGTCATGAAGGCCACGAACGGCCATATTCCACCCCAGCTTCGTCTGGAATCCAGAAAAGATATTCTTCTGATTTCAAGAGATTTGACGAAAATTCAGAAAGACGGTGCTCTGACGCTCAACCGCGACGAAGCCGCTACGCTGAGCAGTTCGCTGTCAGCGATGAAATCCTACACGGAGTACGCTCCAACCTGGGTTATCCTGATGATTTCCCTTTCCTTAGGTCTGGGTACCATGGTGGGCTGGAAACGTATTGTCGTAACCGTCGGAGAAAAGATTGGTAAACAACACCTGACCTACGCTCAGGGTGCCAGTGCCGAGCTAGTTGCCGCTAGTACCATCGGTCTGTCGTCAGGACTGGGTTTACCCGTTTCTACTACGCACGTTCTTTCCTCAGGAATCGCCGGAAGTATGGTAGCCAACAAGGGTATTAAAAACTTGCAGGCCGGTACCATTCGTAACATTGTCCTGGCCTGGGTACTGACCCTGCCCGTATCCATGTTCCTGGCCGGTACGCTATTTATCTTCTTCCGGGCCGTCCTGTAAGGTTAGCTGGTTGTAACTAGTGGCTGGTTGATTTGTACTGGCAACTGATAAAAAGGAAATCCCCCGAGCGGCTTCTCGGGGGATTTCCTTTTATGGGATATTGTTCCCATACATGCACACCATGGGTTTTACCCATGGCTAGTGAAATTGAACCCCTTCGGGGTTTGCTCTTCCAATCTCAAAGTAATAAAACAGGTAGATCAAAAAGCTTTTGATCTACCTCCACTACTCACCCAACAACGATCCACCCAAAACCAGAAACTAATTTTCCAGCTCCTGAATGGCCAGCCAGCTCATCAGGCCAGCTCCGATTTCCAGAGCCTTTTCGTCAATATCAAAGGTAGGCGTATGCACGCCGGAGATGATGCCACGATCTTCATTTCGCGTACCCAGGCGATAGAAGCAGGAATCGACTACCTGTGAGTAAAACGCGAAGTCTTCGCCCGCCATCCAGATGTCCAGATCGATAATATTTTCCTCCCCAACGTAGGCTCCCGCTTCCGCCCGCAAGCGACGGGTCAGCTCGGGATGGTTTTCCAGGTACGGATAACCCCGGACAATGTCTACCACACAGGTAGCTCCCATGCTTTCAGCCAACCCTTCGGCCAGCTTCTGGATACGCCGCAGGCCTTCTTCCCGCCAGACTTCATCCATGCAACGGAAGGTACCTTCAATGTGTACTTCATTAGGAATAACGTTGGTCGCTCCATCGGCGATGACCCGTCCAAAGGAAAGAACCGAGGGAGATTTAGGCGGACGATTCCGCGAAATAACCTGCTGTAAGGCTACGATGAGATGCGAGGCAATGAGTACCGGATCAACTAAGGAATCAGGAGCCGCCCCGTGCCCACCCTTTCCTTTCACAGTAAGGTAGATTTCGTCGGTAGAGGCCATGTACATCCCTTCCCGAAAACCAATTTTACCCACGGGAATCTGCGGAGCTACGTGCTGACCGATCATGCCCGCCGGAGCCGGATTTTGTAGTACACCTTCCCGGATCATCATGGAAGCTCCACCCGGAGCCTTTTCTTCACCGGGTTGAAACACCAGTTTTACGGTACCTTCAAATGTATCCTTTAACTCCGTCAAGATACGGGCTACGCCCAGTAACGAAGCCGTATGCACATCATGGCCACAGGCGTGCATGACACCCGGATTCTGACTTTTATAGACGACATCATTGGCTTCCAGAATGGGCAGAGCATCCATATCGGCTCGCAGCCCTACGACCTTTTTTCCCGGATTTTTGCCTTCGATCACTGCGACTAACCCCGTATTGGCCAAGGGCGTCGCGTGTACACCCAGGCTTTGGAGCTGAGCCGCTACAAATTTCTGCGTTTCGTATTCTTGAAAAGATAGCTCGGGATGACTATGCAAATGCCGGCGGTTCGCTACAAAATCCGTTGCGTAAGCGGCGGCCAGTGCTTTGATTTTCTCTTTCATTCGTGATGTAACCAGTGCTGTACCTCTTTTTTCAGGGACGGCAAATGATTTTTTAGTAAAGTCCAAATACGGTCCCACGATTCCTCTTGGGAATGGCAAAATTGAAGAATCGATTGCGTCGCCGTAAATGTAATAACCGAATTTATTTCTACTAAGCGGCCCAGTGCTCGGCCAATAAGCCTGATTTCCCTCTCCAGGGTCTCTTGTAAAAGTACGTTGGTATCCTCTTCCTCGAATACAAAGCCAGTTCCTAGTGAAGACTCAATTTCATGAATGGACAACTCAATTTCAAAGAGACAATTTTCTTCATACGTCTTCATACAAGCTCTAACAGAAATTGGCGGAATTAATTAATCAATCCAAAACGTTACTTTCGTACACTTTTACGCATCACCGTGAAGGCTGAACCAATGAAACGCTCGTTTGGGATTACACAAAAATAGAACTCATTCGGGCGTTCTAGCCTTATAGTCAAAATTTTAAGAAAGTTCCAACCTTTTTTTCAACAAGCGTGTCCTCCAACCGGAGGAGCAATACATGGCTTGATCTTTACGAATGGTTTTTGATGAACATGAGCTGGTAATGGGCTGCCGCCGAAAGGATCGCGTCTCGCAGCGTCGTCTATACGACGCCTTTGCGGGCCGTATGCTGGTGGTATGTCTCCGCTACGTCAAAAGCCGCGACGAGGCCGAGGACATTTTGCAGGAATCTTTCATCAAGGTTTTTGACAAAATTGACACCTTCCGCTTCGAGTGCCCCTTGGTGGCCTGGATCAAACGCATTGTAGTCAATACCACGCTGAATTACCTGCGGGACAATCGCCGGTATCGTTTTACTGAAGAACTCGACCATGTAGCGGAGGAAGTGGCTACCACGTTTTCAGAAGAACTTCACTGGAAAGACCTGCTCCAACTTGTTCAAGAACTACCTCCCGGCTGCCGGGCGGTATTCAACCTCTATGCGATTGAAGGGTATCAGCACCAGGAAATTGCAAGTATGCTAGGTATTTCGGAAGGAACTTCCAAATCGCAGTATAGCCGGGCGAAGAGCCTCTTGCAACGCATGTTGACGAACCACCGTATGACTGAAAATGGACATTAAAGAATACTGGGCATGAGCCAGATAGAACCAAACGATTTCGAAGAACAATGGCGTAAAGCTTTTGATGAAGCTTCCGAGCCCCCGAGTGAAGGGCTCTGGAGTCGCATTGAGCAGGAGCTTCCGCCTGAGCAGCCGATTGGCCTGCCCTTTTTCTGGGTAGGTGTGGTGCTCTTGTTTCTGGTAAGTCTGGGTAGTCTGGGATGGTGGTACGGCCACCGGAAGGACGCCACAAAAGATTCGGCGGTATCCACGCCCGCGGTAACCCTTCAGAACGCTGGTCGTTCTTCGGGAAAAACTCCGGCGGCCCGCCCTGAAACTAAGGTTCCAGTACAGATTGCTACTGCACCGCTTCCGGCAACGGAAAAATCGGATGCATCAGGGGCAACCTCCTCGCCGCATACTTCCAATCGAAACCAACTGACTACGCCTGGCTCTATTTTACGCTCTGGTTCAACAGCCCGTCGGGCATTGGACCGGAATCCGTTCGTTAAAAAACCAGAACGCGTCATTACTGACCAAAACGTTAATACAACCACACCCGCAGCAGGGATTATTCAACCCCTTACTCCGTCTTCGTTGTCGCTTGTTCCCACGGACAGTACTGCGGCCACGCGAGTAGCGTTACTGCTCCAGCAGGCCACCACCAAACCCTGGTCTTTATACGCGATCAAGGCCCAGCCGAAGCAACCCACGGTAACCATGCCTGTTTTGCCGGGTAAAAGCCTACCGCTGGCTAAATTTTGGATGAGTCTGAATGCTGGCATTATACGGTTTAATCCTTCCGTAACTTCCGTTACTTCTTTTCCTGCGTATGACAGTTTCTCGTATAGCCAGTCTCCACTATCCCAGCGAGTTACACCCACCTCAGAACCCAACTATACGAAAAAAGGCACGCATATTTCGTATCAGCTGGAATGGCTAGCGGGTGCTCGGCTCTCGCGGCACTGGTACCTGGAAAGTGGCGTTCAATTTTTACGCGGCCATTCGACCCTGAACAATAATCTGGTACTGATTCAGGGTTCTGGCATCAGCAATGCATTTGCCTATCAGCTTAACTATAACAAATCGGATCAGGTGCCCAATAGCCCGGCTCCACCGGCTACGAATCAGCAGGCTACCAATGGCCTCTATACTCCTAACTCCTTCCGATACACGTTTGAATACCTCTCCGTTCCGGTAAGTGTAGGGTATGAATTCCGTCCCGGCAAGCGTTTGAATTACTTCGTCTCGGGCGGGTTATCAGCGGATTTTTTCCTGAGAAACGTGCTGGTGGATGATTCGTACATCGGTATTCCTCCGGCGGAATACGGTCCGAAAGATGGCATCTATCGGAATGTATCCCTCAGTACCACGGCGAATGCAGGCGTTAACTATCGGTTGAGTCGAAAGACTTCCCTGAATGTAAAAACCTTCGTTCGTAAAAGCGTCATGAATGGCTTACAGGGTGATTACCTCAAAATACATCCCGTCACGTTAGGCGTGGGTATGGGCATTCGCCGGGATTTCTAATCCGAAGAAAATACTTCTTACAAAAAGGTTCGGGACCAGGTGTTTCGAACCTTTTTGTTTGGTGTGAAAAGCAGGAGGAGTACGCTTGTTTTCTTTCCTACCACATCACCTTTAACCCATCTACCACGTACTTTTTGATTTGATCATCGTTACTGATGAGCGTGTACCGATTTTGAATGGCCTGCCAGATTAACATCCGGTCGAAAGGATCTTTGTGGTAGGTGGACGCTAACTGATGATAGCTGGCGGCGTCCTCCGCCGAAAACTCAGTAATGGAAAACCGCATTTCCCGGCAAGCTTTGGGAAAATCCTGCGGGGTAAATACATCTAAATCTAATTTATCCAGAGCGTACTTAATGGAAATTTCCCAGAAACTGATCGTACTGATGACAATTTCGTTGGTGGGATCTTCCAGCACCCGTCTAACCTTTTCGGATAGTTTTTCGGGTTCGGTTACGGCCCAGATCATGGCATGCGTATCTAACAAATAGGTCATACTTCAAGAAACTCTTCTTCAGTCATTTGATAATTATCTTTGAAAACCACCTTTCCTTTTCCGCGTAAAATCCCCAGCGTTCTGGGTTGCAATTCTTCTTCTTTGGGAATCAGGAAGGCTTTGATTTCTTTCTTCTTGCCAAAGGTGATGGCAATTCGCTCTCCGGCTTCCACTTCTTTCAGGACTTCCGAGAAATGGGTTTTTACTTCACCGACTGTCATTGTTTTCATAATTTCCAAATAGTTATCATCCAAAGTAAAGATTTTCTTGTCAAGTTGTCAAGTAAGACTTTAACTGGATTTTAGTCGTAGCCTGTTGAATGCCTTTCAATTACGTCGAATACTGACTGGCCTAGCCTGTTGAGCTTATGCTTTTTTTGCGAGAATAGTGGCTTTCCTGGGTACTGAACGCCAGTCAACGTTGGCCCCAGTTATTAACTAAAAAAACCGTTCAGCCTGGTAAAACAGTACCAAACGAAACGGTTCAAAAGAGGCTTTCGACTTACCTTATTCTGTATAATCAGCCGAACGACTGATGTCTTCCCAGGCCTTGCTATGCTTGAGTTCGTTTTCCAGTTTTTGCTGGTAACGCTCTACGGCCCAGGCACCCAGTTGTAGGCGTAGCGGTGGCTCCTCACGATCCGCCAGTCCAATCAGAATTTCAGCGGCTTTTACGGGATCGCCCACCTGTTTGCCATTCGTTTTTTCGAAGTAATCCCGAATCTTTCCGGCCGTTTCGGCGTACTCCGGCAGGGGTTCGGCTATTTTGATGGATGAACCGGCAAATTCCGTACGGAATGGTCCGGGTTCAATAATCGTCACTTTGATCCCAAAGGGTCTGATTTCCTGAGCGACACTTTCGAAAATTCCTTCCAGAGCGTATTTAGAGCCGTTGTACATGGAAAGTCCCGGCGTAGAGACGAGCCCCGCAATCGACGATAGCACCTGAATGTATCCTTTTTTCTGCTCCCGCATGAGGGGCAGCACGGCTTTAGTGACATTGATGGTACCAAATACATTCGTGTCAAACTGCGTCCGTAATTCTTCCTGACTTACTTCTTCCAGGCCTCCGCCCAAGCCATAGCCGGCGTTGTTGATCAGTACGTCGATCCGACCAAAGCGTTCGTGAGCCGACGATACGGCTGAATTGATTGCCTCCAGATCGGTAATATCAAGCGAAAGGGTAAGCAGATTTTCGGATTCCCCTAATTCCTGTAACGTTTCAACGCGGCGGGCTGTCGCAACGACCTGCTCGCCTTTTTGCAAGAGTTGACGGGCGATTTCCTGACCAAACCCCGATGAACAACCCGTAATGAACCAAACCATGATCTCTGTATTTAAGAGTGAATGTTGGAAGCGTTTGAGGGAGGGTCAAGTTTAATAAGGTGTGAGAGGGTTTGAGGTTTGAAAAGGGTTTGAATGAACTTTTCAAACCTCAAACTATTCGAACCGTTATTGCTATTTTCCACCCCTAAACCTTTCAAACCTCAAACTTCATTAAACCTTAAACCTTACTAAACCTAAAGTCCTACGACTTACTCAAAATTGATACCAGGGCTGGTTTGAGTTCGGGATACAGGTATTGAAAATCGGTTTCCAGCCGAATTCGCTGGTTTAAAACATAATTGCCTCCGAGTACCACAACGGCCATTTCCCCAAATAGTGGCTTCAGTACCCAGTCCGGAACCTTGGGAGCCCAGTAGGGCTTATGCAGTACATCGGCCGTAGTACGCACCAGTTCCTCATTGGTGACGGGATGCGGAGCTACGGCGTTGTAGGCTCCCGTCCAGCTCGGGTTTTCCAGAGCTTCGATGTACATCCGGCAGAGGTC
>NZ_JBMDWJ010000179.1:0-8928 GCF_048595215.1 Siphonobacter sp. | reverse complement strand
CCCCTGATGCCATGCGGCAACACTTCCGGCAGGATGATCTGGTAGCGGGATTGCGAACGGGCATCGAAATGGCAGGGAAGCAGCTAAAGGCGTACTTCCCTTACCAGTCAGAGGATCGGAATGAGCTTCCCGATGACATTTCATTCCAGTAATTATTTACTTATTCATGGGATTAGCTACGGCTTAACCCTAGTTTTCTATTTACTACAGTCATGACCCACATGCCATTTTTGCAAGTGCTACGGAAGGGACTCTGGCTGGTCTTTTCAATTCTGAGTTTCGTTGTTGCTTCTGCCCAGGATATTCCCGAACGTCCGGTTCCAGCCCGTTTTGTTAATGATTACGTAGGCATGTTAGCGGGCGGCGAAAAAGACCAGCTCGAGCGAAAGCTAAAAGGTTTCATGGATTCCACGTCCAATCAGATTGTGATTGTGATCGTGAAAACGACGGGCGATTATCCACCCGGCGACTACGCCTTTCAAATCGGACGTAAATGGGGTATTGGACAAAAGGGCAAAGACAATGGCCTCGTGTTACTGTGGGCCACGGAAACGCGTAAGCTATACATTGCTCCCGGATATGGTCTGGAAGGAGCCATTCCGGATGCCGTAGCCAAACGCATCATTTCTGACCAGCTTGCTCCGGCTTTCAAACAACAGCAGTACTTCAAAGGACTGGATAATGCAACCAGCGAAATCATTCGCCGAGCCAGTGGAGAATACAAGAACGATCAGGCTAGTGACGATACGGAGCTTCCGATGAGCGGCGTAATCATCTTTTTGGTCATTGCCGTCGTAGGCTTCATTGTTATTTCCCGTTTGATGGGACGCGGTTGCCGAAATTCGGGCGGTCCCGGGGGTGGTATGCCTTGGTTCGTTCCCTATGCTACCATGTCAAGCTGGGGAAGCTCTTCCGGTAGTTGGGGAGGCAACAGCGGCGGCGGCGGTGGTGGCGGCTGGGACTTCGGGGGGGGTAGTTTTGGTGGCGGCGGTGCCGGAGGGGATTACTAAAAATGAAGAAAGGCCCCTGTATGGGGCCTTTTCTATTGCTCTTTCAAGGTAACGAGTATTACTCCATTTTTTGCCTTTTCTCCGTAATGCTCCGTTGCCTTCGTGTCTTTCAGAACGTTAATACTCTCGATCTGGTCGGGTTTGATCGCATCTAAATTTTCAACCTCTTCCCCATTCACCAGATACAGCGGCTTAGCAGCAGCGTTGACCTTCATTTGTACCGGAACAGGTTCCCGGGTGTAAATGCGAAGTTCTTTTCGCGTGGGTTCAGCTTCCGATTTTACGATCTGCATTTCTTTAATCTCATCAGGATTTAAGCCGTCTATTCCTTCACGGGTCGTTTTGCGGTCGTCGAGGAAATACGCGTACGTAGCTGGCGTAGTCGAGGTTGCTTTAGGCAAATTCGTAGACTTCGTTCGAGGCGTTCGCTTCTTCGTCAGGATTATTTTTGCGGGCAACACTGGACGAATTGTATCCGTAGTTACAGGTTGCTGTTGCCTGGCGGGCAGTATTACGATTTTTTCCATGACTCGCCGGGGCGTAAACGCCATAATCCAGAAGCCCAGTAAGGGCAGTAGAAGCAGTAACTTGATTCCCTTCCAGGGAGCCGACGAAGGAGTATTGATTTGACGAATCCGGTTTTTGAGTTCAGAAACGCTAAAGTGCGTACGTACGGGCACGGCCAGACCGCTTTGCCGTAACAAATGGTATTGGTAATGTCGGGCGTTCAGGCCGCTCGCCAGTACCGTGTAATCAGCCAGATATTCCAGGTTCTGACGCACCGTTTTGTTCCACCACCAAATCAGAGGATTGAACCAAAATACGATTTGTAGTATCTCTCCCATCAATACATCCCAGGAATGGCCTTGCCGGGCGTGTATCTGTTCGTGTAATAGTACTTCCTTGAGTTCCTGGGGGGTAAACAGGGTTGGATTCATAAAGATCCAGTGAAAAAACGAGAAAGGAGCCGTCTCTGACGCTGGTACTTGCACCTTCTGCTCCCCTACATACTGCATGTGGGAATTTCGGTAGAGTTGATACACACTCCTCAACTGACGTACTAGGCGAACACTCATGACCAGCACGCCTATTAACCAAAGTCCTAGTACCATGGACTCCGCTGACGGATACGGCGAGTCGGCTACCTGCTGAGCAGCATACTGAAAACTCAAATCCGGTACGTACGTGGTTACTTGCTGGATGCTTTCCCGCTGCGAAAACCATTCGTTCCAGGCTGGAACCAGCAGTGAGGCTATTCCAGCAATCCAGAAATACCAGCGGTTCCACTGATAGTAGGTCTCTTTTTTTAGTAACAAAGCATATAAACCCGCGAAACCCGCCAAGCTTAAACTGACCTGTAAGAGATATACCAGCGTTTGCATATTATTGGCCTTTTTCGATCATGGATAAAATTTCCCGCAGGTCATCAGCTGATATCTTTTGCTCCTTGGCAAAATGCGTAACTAGATTCTTGTACGAATCATCGAAGTACTCTTCTACCATCCGATCCGCCACTTGCTCGCGACTTACGGCCGGATAATACTCGTATACATTTCCGTATCGGCGAAACAGTACGTACCCTTTTTTCTCCAGGTTTTTAAAAGCAGAAGCCAGGGTGTTGTAATGCGGTTTGGGCTCGGGCATTTCTTCCAGAATGACGCCTAAGGTACCGCGTTCTAATCGCCAGAGCGTCAGCATGGCTGTTTCTTCAGCGGGAGTCAATTTTTCCATAACCATACATCCGAAATTTTCGGAAATCTACGAAAATAGTTAATTCACTAGTTATACCATTGATAAATAAATCCAAAGAAAGGTCTAGTAGTTGACTTTTCTTCGGATTTGTCATGTATCACTTTCTAATTCACCACGTTGATTGGTGTACCGTTTATGAAAGCACGGATGTTATCGGCTGCCATCTGGAGCAACCGCCGCCGGGCTTCGAAAGCCAGCCAGGCTACATGTGGCGTAATGAGGCAGTTTTTAGCTTCGGTCAGGGAATTATCCGGGCTGGGCGGCTCTACGGAGAGTACGTCCAAGCCCGCTCCGGCAATCGTACCCGCGTTGAGGGCATCCGCCAGGTCCTGCTCGACGATTAACGGACCGCGACCAGTATTGATCAATAAAGCGGTGGGTTTCATCCAGCTCAGCCGTTCGGCGTTCACCAGCCCCTGCGTTTCCGGCGTTAGCGGGCAATGCAGCGATACGAAATCGCTTTCCCGAAACACGTCCTCCAGACTGGCCATTTCCACGTAGGGGTGGGTTAATTCAAGTTTCGCGTGCCGACGATGGGCCAGAATACGCATGCCAAAGGCATGACCAATCTGAGCAACCTGTTTGGCAATACTTCCAAAACCCACTAGTCCGAGTGTTTTTCCGGACAGCTCCGTCAACGGCTGGAAGGAATAGCAAAAATCCGGATTCTGAGCCCAAACCTTGGCTCGCACCGATTCACCCAAATGGGCCACGTCGTTTGTGAAATGCAGCATCAGGGCAAAGGTGTGCTGGGCTACAGCCCGGGAGCTGTAATCGCTCACATTAGTTACCGGAATGCTCCGTTCCCGGGCGGCTTCGGTATCGACGATGTTGTACCCCGTGGCGGTCACGCCAATGTATTTTACGTTGGGCAGTTGTTCCAGCACTTCCCGGGTAATCTTTGCTTTATTGGTCAGCAGGATATCGGCTTCCTTCGCCTTCTCAACCACCTCTTCGGACTTCACGCGGTCATAGACCTGGAAAGAACCCAGCTGCTCCAACGGAGCCCAGTCCAGATCACCCGGATTGAGCGTATAGCCGTCTAGTAAGACAATGTTCATAAAGTTTGCTTAGTTTACAGTTTTCGGTTTACAGTTTTCAGTGGTCGCCTATTAAACTGTAAACTGAAAATTCTGCGATCATTACACTGTTTTATTTGCAAGCTTATAACTGAAAACTGCAGACCAAAAACTGAAAACTGTTCAATCCACTAACAAAGGTTTAAGCACTTCGGTCCAGCGGCGATAGCCTTCAGGCGTCATGTGGAGACTGTCGGCTTTGAACAGGATGGGTTCAGGACGTAGACTTTCGTTCAACATTACGGGCCATACATCCAGGTAATCGGCATCCTCTTCGCCGTCCAGAAAAGAGCTGACGAGTCGGTTGAATTCCTGCATGGCATCCCGTTTGTCCCAGCGGGAAGGAGCCGGTTTCGCTGAGATGAAAATCACGGGTACTCGGGGCATATCCTTGCGGATTTTTCCGTACAATCTGAAAAATTCCAGGTAGGTATTCTTAGCGTTCTTACCCGTAGCGATGTCGTTTTCACCGCAGTAAATGACGATTTGTTTCGGCTTATACTTGGGAATCAGTCGATCATAGTAGTATACGACGTCCGTCAGTGTGGAACCACCAAAGCCCCGGTTGAGAATGGGCTGCTCGGGAAAAGACTCCTGCATGTCCGACCACAGGCGAAAGGTAGAACTCCCCACAAACAGAATCGGATTTTTCGGCGGCGGCGTGGTCTGGTCCTGCGTTTCAAATGCCTGAATTTCCTTCTCAAATTGCTGTTGAGCATACGATTGAATCGTAACCAGAAGGGCTAAGACCAATCCGTACCATGACTTGGTTTTCATGCAAAAAGGTTTTAATACGAAAAAAGGCGAATGAAAGATGTTTCATTCGCCTTCAAAAAAGCCGGAAAATACTGGCTTATGCAACTTAAAGTTTTACCTCTTCCATTTTAGGAGCGAAGATGTGCATGGCACCCCAGGCCAGCAGATAAGCAAAACCACAGATGATAAACACCACGTTGTACCCGGCGACAATGTTACCCTGTCCTTTGTAGTAATCCAGCAGATAGCCAATCAGAATCGGGAAAAGCATACCGCCGATGGAACCGGCCATACCACCCATTCCGACCACTGAACTAACGGCCCGTTTGGGGAACATATCCGAAGCCGTCGTGAAGATATTCGCACTCCAGGCCTGGTGAGCGGCTGCTGCCAGACCAATCAGGGCCACGGCTACCCAAATATCGTTGATGTATTTAGCACTGATGATGGGGACGACGGCCAAAGCAAAAATGAGCATCGCCGTTTTACGGGCTTTAAATACGGGGAAACCTCGTTTGATAAAATAGCCCGACAGATAACCGCCACCAATACTACCAATCGTCGTAGCCGTATATACGATGATCAACGGCAGACTCGGTTTTTTCAAATCTAACTGGAAGCGTTCGGCAAAGTACGAAGGCAACCAGAACAGGAAGAACCACCAGATGGGATCGGTGAGCATTTTACCAAAAATGAAAGCCCAGGTTTGTCGAATGCCCAACAGACGACCCCAGGATACGGAACCACCTTCGGTTTCAGCCGTAGCCGCCGCCAGATCGCTATCACTGTGAATGTGAGCGTACTCGGTGGGGTCCATGTTTTTCTTCCGAGCGGGTACTTCGTACAATACCAACCAGAACACCAGCCATACAAAACCGATGGCACCAGTCGCTAAAAACGCCGCTTCCCAGCCGTAAACGCCTAAAATCCAGGGAACCATAATAGGAGCTACCACGGCTCCGATGTTTGCTCCGGAGTTAAAAATTCCCGTGGCCAATGCCCGTTCTTTTTTAGGGAACCACTCCGCTACGGATTTGATAGCGGTGGGAAAGTTTCCGGCCTCGCCTAAGCCTAACAATACCCGTACAGTGATAAAACCGGCCGTACTGCTTACCAAGGCGTGTAACATGGCCGCAATACTCCAGAATATGATGGAAATGGTATATCCCATCTTCGTACCTACTTTATCGACAATTCGTCCAAACAACAGCAAGCCCACGGCATACGCGGCCGAAAAGAAGGTTACAATCAGACTGTAATCGGATTCCGTCCAGTTGAATTCTTTTTCCAGCGTTGGCTTGAGTAACCCAATAATCTGACGGTCAACGTAATTGATGGTAGTAGCGAAGAAGAGTAAAGCCACGACCGTCCAACGGAAATTTCCCATTTTCGTAGACGCCAGGGGATCGCTTACCTGTGTAGGATTCATATTCATACCATTGGGTGCGTAAAGAGGTAATTAAGGTTTAGAAGAACAACCCGCATGTTTCGAATAGACGGTCTCCGGCAAGATTTACCCTCTAGTTTCTATAAAATTTAAGAGAAAAGCCGGACGAATGGGTAGGCAATGCTTCCATTCATCCGGCTCTTTAGGGTACTGAATTTTCCCTTATTTACTACTCGTGGCCTGCTTTTTCTCGGGCAGCAGTACGGCTTTAATCAGATTACCACCGAATACCTTGGCAGCCATGGCTTTTACCGAAGCGACGGTTACCTGATCGACCAGCTTCATTTCTTTCAGTACGTCTTTGGGATCTTCTCCATTCTGGTAGCTCGAAGAGAGACTATTAGCCCAGAAACGGTTCTCTTTCATCTGTACTTCCAGTTGGCGTTTGGTTTCAATCTTGTACTTGTCTAGATCCGTCTGAGAAGGTCCATTTTTCTTCATATCCTCCAGAATGGCCAGGGTTTTGGTAGCCAATTCCTCGATACGACCCGGATTGGTACCGTAACCAATGCTCAGCGAATAACGAGGTTTCGGTAATTTTTCGGCATTGCCCTGGGCATAGATGTAGTATACGCCACTTTCCTTTTCCCGAATTTCGTCGATGAGTTTGATGTTCAGAATCTCTTCGATGGCACTCAGATTGGTTTCATTTTCGGGCGTGTACACAAAATCGCCGGAGTACACGAGTTGAGCCGCCGCCTTATCGTCAATACCGCGATAGACGGTTTTGATGACTTTGCCTTTCAGCGGACGAATGTTCAGGTCTTTGTACGTTTCCTTTTTACCCGTACTGGGCAAACTACCCAGGTATTTTTCCAACAGCGGTTTGAATTCGTCAACCTTGAAATTTCCGACGAAGAAGAAGGTAAAATCCGAAGCATTCGCAAAGCGTTCTTTGTAGATACGCATCGCTTTATCCACGTTGATTTTATCCACATCGGCGGGCTTCATGGGCATATAGCGGGGGTTATAGCCATGCAATACTGCAGAAAGTGTATCGAAAAAGACGCCCTGCGGATCGGGAGTTGCGAATTTCTGCTCCAGCTCATCTTTCATATTCCCCAGATATCCTTTGATGACTTCCGGGTCTTTGCGGGGCATTACAAAATTCGCGTAGATGAGTTGCAGAGCCGTTTCAGCATCTTTGGGTGAGAAAGAGCCATTCATACCCTCCGTCAGTTCGCCCACGTAGGTAGAAACATTGGCCACTTTGCCCGTCAGGTACTTTTTGAGTTGCGTCGCTGAGAACTCCGCTACCCCACCCTGGGCGGCAATCACATTCGACTGATCCGCGTCGATGTAGTCGGCTAAGGGATACAGGGAGGTTCCGCCAAAGCTGAAGGAACGGAACAGGACCTCGTCATTTTTGAAATCCGTGGGTTTCAGTACTACTTTCAGTCCATTGGAAAGCGTTAGCTCCGTTACACCAATTTCGGGAATCTGCTTTTCGGCGGTTACTTTACCCGCTTTGGGTGCTGCCGCCAGCAAAGGCTTAGAGATGACTTCATCCACGTACGCCGTTACATTCTGCCCGGAGTTATCAATCCAGTCCAGCAATTGAGCTTCTTTGGGAAGCGTTGCCTTGTCTTTTTCGGGAGCCATTACAATAACGGCCCGGTTTTCCTTCGTCAGCAGCGTTTTAGGTAAGGCATTCACTTCTTCGAGCGTAATGCCGGGCAATTCGGCTTTTACGAACTCAAAGTTTTTCTCTACGCCCATGGAAGGTACATCATTGATGAAGTCATTCATGTACTCCATCGCAAATGCTTCCGACTTGGTTTTATCTTTCTCCTTGAAGCGTTTTTCGGTACCCGTCAGCAGGTTTTGCTTGGCCCGTTCCAGCTCCGTAGCCGTAAAGCCAAATTTGGCCACACGAGCATTTTCGTCCAGTACCGCTTTCAGCCCTTTTTCAATACCACCGTTTTTCGCAACCACTACGCTTACAAAGGAATCGTAATTGCCTAGGAAGCTACTCGTGGAGCTAAACCCGTACTGGAATGGAGGATCGGCTTTTTGCGTCAATTCCTGTAAGCGGCTATTCAACATCTGGTTGAACAAAGACCGCTTGATTTTTTCGCGGGTATCGGCGAAAGTTTTTTCTTTCAACTCGGGCAGTCGCGTCAGAATCTGAACAATGGTATACGGCTGTTCTTGATCGGTTACAATGGCCACTTTGGTATCACTGTTGGCCGGTATCGGGAATTCACCCAGGGGTTTGGGACTCGTGGCCGCCGGAATGGCTCCAAACTTCTCTTTGATGATCTTTTCAACCTGAGCTACGTCAAAATCGCCCACGGCAATGATGGCCTGATTTTGGGGTTGATACCAGGTTTTATAGAAGTTACGAATCGTTTCGGGTTTGAAGTTTTTCAGGATTTCCTCCGTACCGATGACGTTCCGCTTGCCCCACTTCGAGCCGTTCATGATCACGGGAAAGTACTCATCTCGCATCCGCTGGGAAGCTCCCTTGCCGCCCCGTAGCTCTTCCAGAATGACGCCCCGCTCTTTGTTGATTTCGGTTTCGTCCATGGTCAGATCGTGTGACCAGTCTTCCAGGATATCAAAAGCTCGTAAGAACACTTTCATCGAATCCGTCGGTACGGGCAGAAAGTATACCGTTTGTTCGAAACTGGTAAAGGCGTTGAGATCATCGCCGAACTTGATGCCATTTGACTGAAGAAAACTGACGAGTTCGTTTTTAGGAAAATTCTTAGTACCGTTAAAGGCCATGTGCTCGGTAAAGTGAGCCAGTCCGTTTTCGGGATCCTCTTCCTGAATGGCTCCCACTTTCACGGCTAGCATAAGGTGAGCCCGGTTCTTGGGTTCGGCGTTTTTGCGGATGTAGTAGGTTAACCCATTGGGCAGTTTGCCCACTTTGGTTTGC
>NZ_JBMDWJ010000178.1:0-4263 GCF_048595215.1 Siphonobacter sp. | reverse complement strand
CGCAACCCGCTGCGGATAACCTTAACTCCAATGGTTTCTCCGGAGCCAATGGCGAGCAGAGCCCCTTAAGTTTGATTCCTCCGGAAGATATTGAACGCATTGACATTTTGAAAGATGCGGATGCTACGGCGATTTATGGTTCTCGTGGATCGAACGGGGTAATCCTGATTACCACTAAAAAAGGGAAATCTGGAAAAACGCAATTCAACGTAAACATCAACAAAGGAGCGGGTAAAGTACCTAACTTCATTCCCATGCTGAATACGGAACAGTACCTCAGCATGCGTCGGGATGCCTTTGCCAAAGCGGGCGTTACTCCCAATACCGTCAATGCTCCAGATTTAACGGTTTGGGATCAGAATGCGAATACCGACTGGCAACGCCGCTACATGGGCGGGACTGCCCAGTTTCTGAATGCCTCGGCTTCCGTATCCGGCGGTAATGCGTTCAATTCATTCCTCTTCAGCGGTTTATACCGAAAAGAAGGAACCGTTTTTCCCGGAGATTTAGGAGCTACTACGGTTTCAGGTCGTTTTGCGGGAAGTCACTCCTCGGCCAATCAGAAATTTAAAATTGAGTTCAGTACGTCTTATTCACGACTACAGACCAATCTGATTGGCACCGATTTAACGACTGTCTATAATATTGCCCCCAACTTTCCCCTCTATAATTCTGATGGAAGTTTAAATTGGACAGGCGGAATCACTAATCCCGAAGCCTTATTAATGCGGGATTTTGATAATACGAGCACCAACTTTATTTCAAACCTGACGTTAAAGTATTCGATCTTGCCTGGTTTAGATGTACGAGTAAATACGGGGTATACACTCACGGGTATCAATCAGATTCAGGCCAATCCGGCCCGTTCGAAAAACCCTTCGTCGAACCCTTTGAACACGGCCAATTTTGCGAACAGTTCGGTCGAAACCTATATCGTTGAGCCCCAGGTCGATTACGTAAAAAGTTTTGGTAAAAATCGATTCAATGTGCTGATCGGAGGAACCCTCCAACAATCGAATTCGAACGGGCAAACCTTCAGCGGTAGCAATTATAGTAATGAGGCCTTAATCAAGTCGCTGGGTGGAGCGGGTACCGTTACCGGTAGTTCTAGCTATTCGCTCTATAAGTACACGGCAGCTTTTGGTCGAATTAATTACAGCTGGGATAACAAGTATATCCTTGACGCAACTTTCCGCCGCGACGGTTCCTCCCGATTCGGACCGAATAACCGCTTTGGTAATTTTGGGGCGTTGGGAGCGGCCTGGCTCGTTACGTCGGAAGATTTCATGAAGACCTTACCCTGGGTAAGTTTCCTGAAATTGCGGGGTAGCTATGGCTTAACGGGTAACGACCAGATCCCGAATTACTTGTACCTCCCCACATTCTCCGTTACGGGAAGCGGCAGTACCTACATGGGTACCGCTACCATGGTTAACTTCAATATAGCCAACCCGAATCTGCATTGGGAAACCATGAAAAAGCTGGAAGCAGCGATCGAATTAGGTTTTCTCAAAGATCGAATCCTGCTGAAAGCGGATTACTTCCGCAATCGCTCCGGCGACCAGTTAGCCAGCACGAATATGCCTACGCAGTCGGGCGTAAATTCGTACTCCAGCAACTTGGATGCAGTCATTCAAAATGATGGCTTCGAGTTTGAGTTGAATACGATCAATGTACAAACGGCAGCCATGCGTTGGTCGACTAACTTCAACGTCACCTTCCTACGGAATAAACTCCTTTCCATTGGTGACCCAACCAAACTGTTTAATTCCAGCTCCTACACCGTAGGCCAACCCATCAACGCGACCCGTTTGTTTCAGTACGCAGGTTTAGACGCGACGGGAGCCCCGATGATTCAGGATCTTGATGGCAATGGCCTTATTGATTATAATAAAGACCGCCTGATGGCTCCCATTGGCACGCCCTACTTTGGTGGCATCAATAACTCCCTGTCGTACAAGAATTTTCAGTTAGACGTTTTCCTGCGATTTAACCACCGCATGGGTATGGTAAATAATACGTTGAGTCTGCCTTTCGGGTCTACGCTCCAAAACACCAATACCGCTGCACTGGATCGCTGGACGGAAAGCAATCCGAATGCGACGTATCCCGCAGCCACTACCCTTTCGTCCAGTGCCATCAGTTATTATAACTCATCTACGGCCCTATGGGGGAATACCTCCTTTCTGAAACTCAAAACGATCAGCCTCGCTTATAACCTGCCTATCGCCTGGATTCAGCCCATGCATCTTTCGAAAGTTTCGATTTACGTACAGGGACAAAATCTGTTCACTTGGGCCAAACAGAAGTACACCTACGACCCTGAAAGTACCGTAGGTGGAACCGGTACGGGTTTAGGTACGGGTCAATTTATCGCCATGCCTCAACTCCGCACCTTCGTCGCTGGTCTTAATGTTTCATTCTAACGCAGGAATACTCTTATGAAATCTATCCATCGAATCGCCTTCCTTCTCGCCCTGGCAGGATTGGGACTTAGTTCCTGCGAAAAGTTTGTCACCATTGATTACCCGGCTACCAGTATCGGTACGGAAGATGCCTTTGCCAGTGATGCCTCCGCGACAGCGGTAGTTTTAAATATGTACTCCAACGTTCGTAATAGTTCTCCCCTTAGCAATAACATCACCATGAACTGGACGGGGTATGCGGGCTTATTGAGTGATGAACTGGAATATACCCCTTCCGATGCTACTCTGGAACAATTTGAAACCAACACAGTAGATGCTCTGAATTCGTCGGTTGCCAATGGTTTGTGGTCTAACTCCTACAGTCTGATTCGGCAGGCTAATCAGGCCATCGTAAATATTGCCAACTCTAAAGGCATGACCCAGGCGGGCAAGGACCAGTTAACGGGTGAAGCTAAATTCTGGCGGGCGTATGGGTTCTTTACACTCGTTAATTATTTCGGGGATGTTCCTTTATCGACTTCTTCTGACGAATTCATTAACGCTTCTCTCGCCCGTACACCCTCCGCTCAGGTATGGGCTCAGATCATCACCGATTTGAAAGAGGCCAAAGCCAGTCTGCCCGCAGCGTATGTAGGAACGCTTCGCACCCGTATCAACAAACACGCCGCTTCTGCTCTGCTGGCCCGGGCGTATCTATACACCAAAGATTACGCGAACGCCTCTGCTGAGGCTTCTGAAGTGATTGCTTCGGGTACGTATGCGTTGGTAGATCCTTCCCAAACCTTTATCAACACCAGTAACGAAACGATTTTTCAGGTGGGTACCCTGCTGGGATTCACGGTTTTAGGTGGGAATTACCGAAACTCACTCGCCACTACCCCTCCCGTTTATGTGTTGAAATCGAATTTTGTTCAATCCTTTGAAGTCGGCGATAAACGCCGTACCAACTGGTCTGATTCACTGGTGATTGCCAATACGACCTACCAGCGTATCAATAAATACAAACTACAGACCGCCACTGCTGGCAATGAATACATCGTGTTCCTGCGTCTGGCGGAGCTGTATCTGATTCGGGCTGAAGCTCGGGCCAATCAGAATCAGTTAACCGAAGCCGTAGCGGATCTGAATGTGGTTCGCACGCGGGCTGGTTTAGCAAACAGTACGGCCAGTACGCAAAGCAGCCTTATTAATGCGATTTTACAGGAGCGTAAAGTCGAGTTTTTCGGGGAGTATGGTCACCGCTGGTTCGACCTCAAACGTACCAATCAGGCCGACGCCGTACTGGCACCGATCAAACCCGGCTGGAAGGCAACGGGCGTACTGATGCCCATTCCGTCCACTCAGATTGAGGCGAATCCGGTACTTACACAAAACCCAGGTTATTAATCAACTACTAACCAACGTATAGTATGAAAAAAGCGACCACGCTAGCTGGCCTGATGTTACTGAGCATCTCCGCCGCCTTTGCTCAAAAAGCACCCGCTTCGACCTACCTCATCAAGGGAGAAATCAAAGGTTTGACGAACGAAAAGATTTACCTCAACTACCCGAAAGGGGAAGAGTCCGGCCGCGATTCGGTTGTTACGAAAGACGGTAAGTTTTCATTCAAAGGAACGCTGGCCCACGAAGGAACGGCTTCCCTTTCACTGGCTTCCAACCGTCAGCAATTCGTTTCCTTTTTCATAATGCCGGGCATTCCTACCACGGTAACTGCCGTTAAAGATGCCCTTCCGAAAGCCACGATTCAGGGATCTAAAGAAACCCGGGAATGGAAACAGCACCGCCACGAACTCGATTCCGTCGTTTTCACGCAGTTACAGGCCATTGAAAAGAAGTA
>NZ_JBMDWJ010000177.1:0-3490 GCF_048595215.1 Siphonobacter sp. | reverse complement strand
CCGAGCGATTGTTCACGACTAGTACAAATTTTGCTTGTGTATGGCGAAGGAGGTCTGAATTCAGATCTCCTTCCTTATATCGATTATCCCTCCATGTTATCGTTTAACCAACCAATGAAAAACTTTTTCCGTATTTCGGTCCTTCTGGTGGGCGTTCTGCTCGCCGGTTCACACGTTAGTTTTGGTCAGGCAAAGAAGTACGCCGTCGGCTTTAAAGTAGGAGAGCCCCTGGGCCTCAATGCCCGGATGTACCTCAACAATAATCGGGCTATTGACGTGGGCTTAGGTACCTACGGGATGCTTTGGGGACGGGAGCGGAAGTACGGTCCACACGGCCGATTCAAGAATACGGGCTGGACCCTGAACGCCAATTACCTCTTCCATACGGGCAACGAAGGCAAACGTTTTCAGGCGTACTACGGATTTGGGGGACAGATTACCAGTCGCCGGAGTTTCCCGGATCGTCTGGCCTCTATTAATGGCTACGAAAATAAAACGGGGATTGGAGCGAGTGGTCTGGCTGGCGTCGAGTACTTCCTGCGGGATTCACCGTTGTCTCTCTTTGCGGATGCTGGTTTGTACGTAGAATTACTACCCGTACCGATCTTCATGCATGTACAGGGAGGCATTGGCGTTCGCTTTAATTTTTAAGGTGAAAAATCCAGAAAGCAGCGGGATTTTATACGAAACGACCGTAACTTGAGATAGTATTAAACGAAAGCAGGCCCAGCCTGCTTTTTTCATCGGTAATGTTTACGATTTACGCGGCTTCGGCGGGGTCAGGAAAGACTTTTACGCTTGCCAAAGAGTTTCTGAAACTGGCTCTATCGAGTCATCCAAACGAAGAAGGCCTGTCGCAGTTTAGTCCTTCGTACTTCCAGCATATTCTGGCCGTAACGTTTACGAATGATGCGGCTCATGAAATGAAAAGCCGAATCCTGCAAACCTTGCAGGGAATCAGCCGATACCGTACGCTCGACGAAACAGCTCGGCGGAAAGTAGAAGCCTACCGACAACTGCTCTTACAGGAAATCACGGACCCTCAGACGGGACAACCGATTACGGAAGCAGAACTCGAAAAACGTTCGGCTCAAACCTTCCAGGTGCTCCTCCATCAGTATAGCCGATTGTCCGTCTCCACCATCGATAGCTTTACGCAACGGGTAGTGGCGGCGTTTACGGAAGAACTGGGCATTCCCTACAACTTTGAAGTAAGTCTGGAGTCGGATGTAATCGTAGCCGCCGGGGTAGAACAGTTACTGAGTAAGGTAGGGCAGACGGAGTTTAGCCAACTGACGCTGGTACTGGAAGAACTCGTGGCCGAAATGGCCGATGAAGGCAAAAGCTGGACCTCCCTGCGAACGGAATTACAAACCGTGGGCAAGAAGATTCTGGATGATAAACACCGGGATGCCCTGAAAAAGTTATCCGAACTCAGTACGGAAGACTTTTGGGAAATACGCCGACAGATTCGTGAATACTGCCAGTGTCAGGAGGAGGAGTACCGCCGCCTGGGCCGCCTGGCTATGGAACTCATTGAGGAGAAGGCAGCTCTGACCGTTAGTGATTTCAATTACGGAGCTACGGGAGCTGCCGGTTTTCTGCAAAAGGTACGCGACGGACAGAAGCAGTTCGCCGAAGGAGTTTCCTCGCGTTTACAGGCCGTCATCCGGCGGGAGCAAAACTGGATGAAAGCTAAAACACCCCTCCTGATTCTTTCCCAGTTTGAACGTATTGAAGCAGAGCTGGAAGTGGTGGGCCGTGAAGTGGTCAATCTGTACGAGAGTCAGATTGAAAAATATACGCTGTGTCAGGAGTTAGAGAAACATTTGCACAAACTGGCCCTGCTCAAGCAACTGTCCGATGAAGTAAAGGCTATTGAGGATCACTCCGGACAAATTCACATCTCCCGCTTCAACCAGTCCATTCTCAACATTGTATTAGAAGAGCCCGTACCCTTTTTGTACGAACGACTCGGGGAGAAGTTTCATCACATCCTCATTGACGAGTTTCAGGATACATCACAACTTCAGTGGCTGAACTTTATGCCGCTGATTGACAATAGCTTATCCTCCAGTCATTACAATCTTGTAGTGGGTGACGCGAAGCAAAGTATCTACCGCTTTAGAGGGGGAGAAATGGAGCAGCTGGTCCATCTTCACCAGAGCAAAGGCAGTGATCTGTCGCCGATGCTGCCGCCCGGGAATACCATTAACTGGAACGTAGGCGATCGTCTGCTGACCATTTCCCGGCATTTGCAACCGGAGGTGCTCAACTACAATCGGCGGAGCTGTAAGGAAATTGTTGATTTCAACAATGACCTGTTAAAGCATGTGCTGGATCATCAGATTCGGGAAGAATGGCAGGTGACGCCGCGTATTTATCAAACCTATTTCCAGAAAACGCCCGAAGTAAACCCCAAGTGCGGTGGACACGTACAGATCGATTTTCTGGAAACGGAGGCGGATACGGAACCAACGCCCGCCTTTGTTATCAACCAGATCAATGCCTGCCGGGCTGAGGGATACACCTACAAAGACATTGCGATTCTGTGTCGGAAAAACCGGCACGCCCGGCTGCTGGCGGATACCCTAACCGCCCATCGGATTCCGGTTATTTCCGCCGATTCACTGCTGGTGAGTGCCTCGGTAGCGGTGAATTTAGTCATGGCGTTTTTGCGGGTTCTGGATGCCCCCGATCAGCCGCTGGTCAAATACGAAGCAGCCTACCTGTATTTGAAAGACATTCAGGGGAAAGTTCCGAATGAGGAAATCAACACCCGGATCCGGGCCATGGTGGAATCGACGGATTGGAAAGCCTTCTGGACGTGGCTGAAAGAAGAAGGACAAACCCTGGAGCCTTCGGTATTACGTAAGTTCGGACTGTTCGAACTTTGCGAAGAACTGATTGCCCGTTTCCGACTATTCGACGTACCCGCTCAGGCTCCATACCTGTTTCGGTTTCTGGACTACGCTCAGGATTTCTCCGTTCGCAAAAGCGGCCATCTGAGCGATTTCGTGCAGGATTGGGAACAGCAAAAAAACAAATTGTGCGTCAATACCCCGGAAGGCAGTGACGCCGTTACGATTCAGACGATCCACAAGTCGAAAGGAATGGAGTACGGGGTTGTCTTATTACCGTACGCCAACTGGAGCTTCACGTCGAATCAGTGGGACGAAATCTGGGGAGATCTGGAGGAAGTCGAGTTAGAGGAACTACAACTGCCCGAGAGTGGCGAGCGTCAGCTTCGTCGTTTGCGTACCGCTCCTTTTTCGGTGACGCAGAAACTCGCTCAAACGCACCTGAAAGCCGAATACGAACGCGAAACGGAGCAAACCTTTCTCGATAATCTAAATCTGTTGTACGTGGCCCTGACCCGTGCCGTTGAACGCTTATACGTGTCGATGGAAGTAAAACGGAGCAAGAAGGGCGAGCCTTTAAAAGATACCGTCGGACAGTTTTTTGCGAGTTACGTCGATTCGGACGAAGG